>DAOTTT010000219.1:0-9808 GCA_034437635.1 Anaerolineae bacterium
CTATGTATTCGCCCGTAACGTAGCCCTTGCCCTTCGGCATGGCTGAGGCTGGTCAACATGGGCTTACGGTTTCCCGCAAGCCACCCGCTTCAGCGGGTGGTCGTTGACCTCTATCACGATAGTTTCCCTCTAGTTTGATTATCGTTCAAAGCATAGATACTTTGAGTTAAGGAAAAACAAAAAAAACTGAAATTTCCCCTAAAGTACCATGTCGTTAAGTGCGTTACAATGTCGCAATGCCATTTTAACTTTGGGAGTTGGCTTTGTCAGAAAATCAAAGAACTGTTATACGCGCAGTCTTCGCTTTGATGTTGACGCGCATAGCTGTCAATATGTTACGGCGTTTTAGTTATCCCTTTGTACCGAGCATCGCCCGTCAGTTGAGCGTCACTGCGCCGACTGTGCAAACGGTTATTTCGCTGCAAGGTGTCTCTGGTTGGTTCACGCCGTTCATCGCGCCGATTGCCGAGCGGTATCAACGTAAGCATGTGATGATCGTCGGCTTGCTCATCTTGGTTGTCGCTGGTGTGTGGCTGAGTTTGCAACCGTCTTTGTGGGTGTTTGGGATCACGTTTTTTCTGTTTGGGCTAGGTAAAGTCATCTATGATCCGGCGATGTACGCTTACATCGGTGACCATGTGCCGTATCGTCGCCGGGGGTTGGCGTTGGGCTTTGGCGAACTGAGTTGGGCGCTATCGTTGCTTATCATCGCGCCCATAGCGGGGGTTTTGCTCTCTCGATCGGATCTCAACCCGATTACGGTGATGATGCTCGATTATGCTGCATCGGGCAATTACGCGGATTTATTGGTGACGAGTAGCGGCTTTCAAAACACGATTTTATTGATGGTGTTTTTCTGTGTGATCGGCATCGGTTTGATCGTGTGGTTTGTGCCCGGCTATGAGCGTAATCCGATTGATTTACCGGATTTATCAATCAAGCAGATGCGGCAGGTGTTACGGCAAAATCCGGCGGCGTTGGCGGTGGTCGGTTACGCCTTTTTCCTCTCGATGGGCAACGAGATGATCTTTATCAATTATGGGCTGTTTATGGAAGCCTCTTTCGCGCTTACTGTGACGGTGTTGGGGTTGTTGACTGTCATTATCTCAGCGGCGGAAGTCCTCGGGGAAGTCGCAGTTATGGCCTTATCGGATGCCATCGGTAAGCGGGTGATGACGCTCGTTGCGGGCACGCTGGCCGCTTTGAGTTATATCATATTGCCGCTATCGTCGTTTAGCCTGCCTGCCGCGTTGATCGTCTTGTTTTTGATGTTTTTCTGTACAGAGATCGCCATTGTCGCCTCTATTCCAATTTTTACGGAAGTGTTGCCTTCGCACCGCATCCTCATTGTCAGTTTGGCCGGGGGAGGCTCTGCGGTTGGCCGTGTGGCTGGTGGTTTGGCCGGAGGCTTGTTTTTCGGCCTGTTTGGTGATTTTATACCCATCGGGCTGATTGCAGCGTGTGTTGGCCTCATCAGCGTCTTTATGATGTGGCGTTATGTTGACTTGGCTTGACTTTCTGCTTGCAATTTGGCGATGCGCTCAAATTCTTTGAGCCATCGTTCTGCATTGCGTTTATTGGTGTTGTCCGCTTTGACCTCAAATTGATTGATGGCAAGTTGCATATAGTGCGCGGCTTCTGTATTTTGTTCTTTGCGGTGGAGCGCCAGGGCGAGATGATAGAGGGTTTCTGCGCGTTTGGGTTCTGCGCGGTACGCTTGTGTGAAGCGTTCCAGGGCTTCGTCCCAATCTTTTTTATCCCAGGCGATGCGCCCTAAGCCGTAATGCGCGAGCATCTCGTAAGGGTAGTGCTTGAGCGACTCTTCAAAATCCGCTTGGGCTTCTTTGGGCAAGCCGTCTTCCAGGTAAAAGAAACCGCGTGCGGCGTGATACTCAGGGTTGTTGGGCAGTAGTTCCAGTGCATAGTTAATTTCGATGATGGCATCGCTAACGTGATTTTCGCTATATTTGCGCAGGGCGCTTTTATAGTGTTCGTCGGCTTCGTAGCGGGTAAGGCCAAGCCGTTGGGCTAAACGGGTCATGTATTCAACCTTCGTTTGGGGTGGATGATGTCATCCACCCGATTGTACTGTCTATTCTTCAAACATACTGTTGCCAAATTCGTCAGCATAGACGACTTCTGACAACGGTAAGCGTGTGAGCTTTTGCGGGAACGGTACCGAAAGATAACCGATAGCGAGATGCGCGGCTGTAGCATAGCCGTCTGGAATATTCAGCAGTTCTTTGACCTTGGGTTCTTCGTGGCACAAGAGTGTTGTCAATGAGCCGCCAAGTCCTTCGGCGCGTGCTGCCAGCAGTAAATTCTGTACAGCCGGATAAACTGATGCCCCATAGACAATAGGATCACGATCAAGTTCAAGGTCAGTTGGGTGAATATCTTCCAAGTGTGCACAGACGACGATCAAAACAGGTATTTTATGCAAATTTTCGGCAAAGATGTCAGCATCTTTAAGCAATTTAGGGACTTCGTTACCACGAATAGCGATAGCGCCAACCCCTGCTTGTGCCAGATAATCTCGCCAGAGCGGGAAGTATAATTCACGCAGTGCGTCCTTCTTCGCTTGGTCTTGCACAACAATATAGCGATTAGGTTGACGGTTACCCCCTTGTGGTGCCCATCGCGCTGCATTTAATATGCGCTCTAATACATCGGGCGGCACAGGATCCTTTTTATAGTAACGACCAGTGCCAGCAGTTTGAATCACATCATAAAAATCCATCTTTTGCCCTCCTAAAGCAAAGTTTATATCTCTATGATACGCTCATAACGTACGTAAAGAAAAATAAGATTATGAAGTTGCTTTTATCCCAATAGTAAAAAATTAATCGAAGGTGACTAAAGTCGATAAGTAAAATGACCCAACAAATTACCCTCCAAAATATCACAAAGACATTCTATTCGGAAGAAACAGGCAAGCAAGTTACTGCTTTGGATAATCTCTCGCTGCGGTTGCCCAAGGGAGAGATGATCGCGTTTATCGGCCCGTCAGGGTGTGGTAAATCAACGTTGTTGCGCATTGTCGCCGGGTTAACTCAACCGGATTCCGGCACAGTGTATTACGACAAAACCCCATTGAGCGAAATCCCGATGGAGGATCGCGGGATTGGGATGGTCTTTCAAGAGGGGGCTTTGATGCCGCACTGGCGATCACGACAGACCATCGGTTTTTTTTATCGGTTGCGTCAACGTGAGGTTGAAGTCCCGGAGCGTGTCAAGCAAATTGCGCAAATCACCGGCCTAGGGATGGAAAAGCTCATGGAGCGCCGCCCACGTCAACTATCCGGCGGAGAAAAGCAGCGCGTAGCCGTTGCGCGGGCGCTCACACGCGACCTTAAACTCCTGTTGTTCGATGAGCCGTTTTCTAACTTAGATACAAAATTACGCAGCAACGCACGGATCGAACTCAAGCGATTGTTACGCGCTTTCCCGACGACATCCATCTATGTGACGCATGATCAAGACGAAGCCGTGACATTGGGCGACCGCATCGCCGTGATGAACGCCGGACACATTGAGCAGATCGGCAATTATGATTATCTATATAACAGCCCGGTGAATTTGTTCGTCGCGCAGTTCTTCGGCAACCCATCTATGAACTTTTTTGACGGGGTGATGCGTGATGGGCATTGGTACGGCGAGAACTTCGGCGGGTATCTTGTCCGGCGAGATTTTGATGATGGACACCCGGTTGTGATGGGCTTGCGCCCCCAACACTTTTATCTCAAGGCGGGCGGTGTGGCGGGTGTGGTCGATGCCAAGTTTCCCCTTCTGCCGGAGCGCCGTCAGTTGGTCAATGTGTGGCTAGGCGATGAAAAATGGTCTTTATTGCTCGACATTGAGGAACAGATTACCTTGGGCGAGACAATTTACTGTGACCTTGATCCTACCTATGCACATTTCTTTGATAAGGAAACGGGTTTGCGCATTGGTTAATCGAACGACACTAACCCGGTGAGATTCTCCACTGTGGCCGGGCCTATCCCGCTGACGTTCTGCAAATCGTCAAAGCTGCTGAACGGGCCGTTGGCGGTGCGGTAGTCGATGATGCGTTGGGCGATCGCTGGCCCGATGCCCGGCAGTGTGTCGAGTTCTTCCAGCGTTGCGGTGTTGATGTACACAACATCACCGCCGCTTGGTGTGGGCAAAATGATCTCTTCGATGGGTGTGGTTTCGCCTTGGGCGAAGACATGGATATGATCGCCGTCGCGCACAATCCCGGCTACATTGACGCGGTTCATATCTGCGTCGGCTGTCGTCCCGCCGACTGCGTTGAGCGCGTCTTCTACGCGGCTATCAACGGGTAAGCTGACCGTCTGCATGGGGTTGACGACCGCACCAGTGATATAAACCATAATCGGCGCGGGGGTGTTGGTCGGCAAGGGCGTTTCAGTCGGCACAGGTGGGTTGATGGTTATGGCGACTGGCTCCGGGCGTGCGCTGAGAAGTACGCTGCCCCCGGCCAAGATTGCCAGGGCGAGCAGCACAAACCCGATGATAATACCACGATCTTCACTCATCATATCGTCCTAACTTATACTCCGTTAAGATGCCGTGATGCTGGCCGGGGGTATCCGGTGCACCACCGATAATCGACAGGTTGTTAATCTCGATCTCCCATTGAAAGCTGCGCCGTCCCAATAAGCGGACAATCTGCGCGAGCATGTCGTAATCTAAACCGTGTTGCGCGAGTGTGATATGTGGATGCCAATGATGAGGGGTGTAGTGCTCTAGGGTATGGACAGCATATGGATTGACGGCATCGTTAAGGCGTTTGTGGATGTTCATCAGGCCGGATTCCATACGGACAGGTAAGTACAGCACCGGCATTGGCCCAGTAAAGATGCCCAGGCCATTGGTGCGCATAGTAAACGGCGGGATTTGCTTGGAGAAGATATTGAGCGTGTTACGGAGATTGCTCATCATGTAATTTTCCGCGACATGATACGAAATATGCGGAATAGGCACACGATGGATGGTAGCCAGCCCAAAGTGTGCGGCGAACTCCGCCCAGAGGGTTTCTACCATTGTGTGATGCTTATCATCTAACTGCGAAACGACACCATACATAATTAATTCCCTGTGTGCTATCTTTGTGAATTGTAGCCCTAAACAAGATTTTTAGCATAATGGATGACAGAAAAACATCTGCAATTTTGCTCGCCCTACGCATGAACTGGCCGACGGACTGGACGGCGCTATTCGGCGCGGATAAACCGCTTATCCTTGATATTGGCTTTGGCTATGGGCATTCTCTTCGTTACTTGCAAGCCCATCGTCCGGCGCATCACATTGTCGGCCTAGAAGTCGATCATACCAGTATGCGCAAAGCCGAACGGGTGATTGCGCGTGAGCAATGGCCGCATGTGCGCGTTGTGCAAGGCTTTGCGGAACTGGCTTTGCAACATCTTTTCTTGCCGCAAAGCCTGCAAGAGATTCATGTTAATTTCCCGGACCCTTGGTTTAAAGCGCGTCATGCTGGGCGGCGCTTGATGAAACGGCCTACGCTCAACGCGATGGTGAGCCGTTTAAAACCGGGAGGCGTGTTGTATGTTGCAACAGACATCAGCGAATACGCGCAGATGACCCACGCGCTTTTAGCCGATACCCCCGGCTTGACCAACGCCCTGACGATGGATTGGGTTGATGAGCGCCCAGAACCCTTCATCACCAAGTACGAAAAACGCGCCAAAAAAGAAGGTCGCACCTGTCATTATTTTGTTTATCAGCGTAACGCACACCCTGTGCCATCTGTACCTACCATTGAGGAGCTACCCATGCCGCATATCGTCTTTAAAACTCCGCTTGATCTGGATGCTATGCTCGAACAGATCAACGTACCCACATATAGCGATGATACCGTGAGTGTGCAATTTTTGCATCGTTACCGGGGGCAGCAAAGCCTCTTGTTTGAGGTGTTCATCCGCGAGCCAACACTAGATCAACGGATTGCGGTCGTTTTAGCGGAAAAAGACGACGAACCCGGCGTATTTACGCTTAAACTGAGTTCGTTAGGGTATCCGCGTGCGACGGTCGGCGTGCATCAGGCCGTCCGCTTGCTCGGTGATGCGCTGTTAGCCTTGCATCCTGATATGACCGTGATTCATGATAAGGTAAGGGCGGACTCATAAACTTGCGCGATAGTATCTTTATCAAACGTTTTTGCTAAGGATTGACTATGCGGCTTGTAAGCGTTTTATTCTTCTTGTTTA
The DNA here is from genome assembly GCA_034437635.1 of Anaerolineae bacterium. Taxonomy (GTDB): domain Bacteria; phylum Chloroflexota; class Anaerolineae; order Aggregatilineales; family Phototrophicaceae; genus J038. The sequence continues at coordinate 6,231 of DAOTTT010000219.1, forward strand.
TCGCCAATTTGACCTTATCTATCAATGCCCAAACTATCCCTGCGGATTGTGAACCCCACCCGACGGCTGCCGCGTTGTTATGCGCTGACATCGCCTATGGGGATGATGAACGGCAGACACTCGATGTGTATTTGCCCCTTGATGACACCGAACCGGAGACAATCGTCGTGATTGTGCATGGTGGTGGTTATAGCACTGGTGGTAAGGCCGTCGCGGATATTATCGACATGGCCGAGTTGCTAGCTATACACGGCTACGGCGCAGTGAGCGTTGGCTATCGCCTGCAACCCGATCACCCATTCCCGGCACAGGTGCAGGATGCGTTCTGCGGTGTGGGCTGGATACAAGAAACGTTTGCACCGGAAAATCTGCTGATTTTAGGCTATTCCGCCGGTGGGTTGACAGCCAGCATCTTAGGTGCAGCGGATGACCCCACCACATACTTACAAGAGGATTGTGCTTATACATTGCCGGATGCTCCATTCTTGGCCGGGACAATCGCCCTATATGCGCCCAGTGATGTAAGTTCCACAGGATACCCTTATCGCGGCGATCTCATCCCGGCGGAAGAAGACGATGACTTTTTGCAGCAATATTCCCCGCTGTATCTGGTGGATGGCAGCGAAGCGCCGTTCTTGTTGCTGCATGGCGTGGATGATGCTATCGTCCCTGCGAGCGAGTCGGAAAATCTCGCGGCAGCCTTAGAGGACGCAGAGGTGATTGTAAATCTACGTTTGATAGAGGATGCCGGGCATGATACGTTCACATGGGATGAAGATCAGTTCTTTATGGCGATGGCCGACATTCTGACCTTCATCCAAACGGTGACTACGCCCGGCGGCGAGCCGATTTAGCGTTCTTTGATCTTTTCAATCGCACGTTTGGCATTCTGTATAAGGCGAGGGTGGTTCGACCGGATCGCTTTTTCTAAGTAAGGGATCGCATCCGCATTGCCGACGCGCCCTAATGTGATTGCCGCTGCTGCCCGGACATCATCTGATGCGTCGTGTTGTAGATGGTCGATCAAAAGAGGAGCGGTCGCCTCCGGGTTGATGCTTGCCATGACCGAAAGTGCCCGTTCGCGCAATAGCGCATCATCACCTTCTAGTGTCTGCTGAAGCGGCGCGAAGGCGGGTTCGCCAATTTGCACCAGCGTTTTGTTGAGATACGTCAATACGGGCGGGCGGTTATTCAAATGCTGGATGATGGGCGCAATCGGCACGGGCACACGATCTGCAATCCAACTGAGGATAAACGCCGCATGGCGTATCAATTTTTTATCGTCCAAGAGGTCGATGAGCGCGGGCACGCTAGCTGGGTCTGCGGCGATGGCGAGTTTGTGGGCGGCATTGCGTGCGTCTAAGACACCTTTACCCCGTATTTGCTCTAATAGCGTCTTGATGTTGCTATGCTTTGATTGGGATGGTGTATACGTCTGCCCGGTATCCACAAGCCGGAAGCTCAAACCCTCATGACGGCCTAACGGGATGAGGTCTTGCCGCATCGCCAGCGGATTATCTGTTGTGCCGTATTTGTTGCCCCGCCTTACTGCGGAGATGACCCCGCCATAGTCTTGAAGATTATAGCCTCTATCCGTAGAGACTAACCATTCCGTATGCGGAAAGGCGAGATCCAAGTGTTCGACGGCTTGCAGCCATTCCGCTTCAAAGGGTAGACGATACCCATGCCCGGTTTTGGTGTTCAACCAACGGATGAAGGCCAGCACATCCCAAAAGTTGAGGTTATCGACGGGATCAAGGGCACTACCTGAGGGCGGAATATAACGCGGTGAGCGGTCTTGCATGGCGGTGTAACTATATTCCCACCAGCGTTTATTGGTATAGCCGTTCGGGTCGTCCACAAAATGCTGGAACTGCTCCACCTTAACCGGAAATTGGGCGATTATGGCGGCATTGGCATAGAGCGTCTCTTTTTTCATCTTGTATTGATCGTAGCCTGTCATCACTTGCCGCTCAATGGTAGTGGATCCTGCGGGGCTGCTTAACCAATAGATTTCACTGCCGATTACATCCGCGAGTGCCTGCGCTTGCGCCTGTGTTTGGATCGGTACATCGTCTTTTTGCGGCGTAGATGTCACCGTTGCATCGAGTGTTTGCGCGACTGGTGCAGGTGTTTGGGGATGTTCGATACCCCATTCATCATACAATGCCTGGAGTGCAGCCCGTACTTTAACCCGTTTATCGCCGTTGAGGGTTTGCACAGTCGCCAATAGCGCGTCTTTATCCGCGAGCCTTGCCCAGTCGAGCGCGGTAGCCACGACGGTTTCGTCTGGGTCTTTTAGCGCGGTGCGCATAATCTCGTAGATGCCATCGACGACTATATTCTGCTGGAAGTGGAAGCGCGTCAGCACGGCGAAGACTTTTTCTCGGACGATAGGATCATCGTGTTTGAGATTGTCCTTTAGGATTGGGATAATCTTCGCGCCGCTGTCGATCAGCAACCAATAGGCGACACTGCGCCCGTGTACGTTGTCCTCGCGGTCGATGTAATCAATGATTTTTTGTGTTGGGATGTCCATATCAGCCAGATAGCCCAGGGCTTTGATAGCGGCCAAGCGTTGATGTTCTAAATCGCTTTTCAACAGGGCGATTAAGCGCGGGATGCTGTTCGGGTCGCGCAAGAGGGCGATTGAAAACGCCTCCGGTGGAATGCTGATCCCGTTATTTTTGCGTGCTTCTAATTTGTTGAGGTAATAATCTACTGGTTGATTGGGTACGTAATCCGCAATGATGCGTGAGGCCAAAATCACCGGGCGGAAGCCAACATCTTTCACACGGGCGCTCATGGCCTTGCTGGTGCGTTGCTTTTTGACTTTGACCACCCGTGATGTATGGGAAAAGAGTGGGTCTGCATGGGGATTGTACATCCCGCTGACCGTCCATTCTTTGGCGCGGGGGTCCTCAACGAGATTGCTGTTGGTATCAAAAGCGTGATCGCGTTCTTCCGCTGAGGGCAGGGTGATCGGTTGGCTGGTTTTTTCACTCAGCCAACGGCAGAACGCCAGCGCGTCATAATAGCTGATGCCGGTACGTGGGGCATCGTCGCCTTCCAGGGGCGGCAGATAGCTATGACGGCGGCGGGTTGACATAGCTTGCGGCGCAAAGAACCACCAGCGCGGATTTTTATACCCGTCTGGGTCATCGACAAATGTTTCCCATTGCGCGTTGGTAATAGGCGTTTTTGCGATGGAAAATGACGGCGCTTTGATGTGTTTTTGGACGGTACGCGGCGGTACACGCTCGCGCATATCACCAGGGATTGTGACGGATACTTTTTTATCCACGCCGGGGATATGCACCCACTCGATGAGCGTATCATAGTCTATGCTGGCTTGCGCTTTTTCCGGCTGAGGTGCTGGCGCGGATTTTTCGTCATCTAAATTGATGACCGGAATAATAACGACATTATCGGGTTCGTCTTCGTCGGCCTCAATAGGTGGTTGATCGATAGGCGCTGTGGGTGGCTCTTGCACTGGTGGCGGCGGTGTCGCGTCTTGGACTGTGCCGCCTGCTTGTGCGGTGAGAATGTAATCGCGCCATTCGTCGTTATCCGATTGG
>DAOTTT010000220.1:0-2914 GCA_034437635.1 Anaerolineae bacterium
TGTATAAAATTGATCTTTCACGCTGACTAGCCCGTAAACGGGCTTCCTAGCGTTTAATGTAGCCATCGGCTTTGAGCCGATGCGGGATATAGGCTTTACCTGAGTAGTTACTCTTGAACTCAAAAATCTCAAACTGAGCGAAGTTGCCCCTAAATTGAAATACACCCATGAAATCCCGCTGTTGCTACCTCAAAATCACGGCAGGCCGCAAACGTTAAATTTTCGACTTGTCGTGTCGATCTCATCAATCTATAAGGATTGACATTGTGGCGATCATATCCCCGTACACCAATAGGTTCTTGGAATTAGATGAAATAGAGCGCTCATCAGACACGATGAGTTTCTACCACTTTCTTAAACGATCTGTCCGTTTTCAATGCGCCATAATTGCACCCGCTTGCGGAAGTCGTCCGTGAAGATTTCAAGCTCGGTTGTCGTCATCAAAGTTTGACAAGTGCCATCAATACGATCCAGCAAATATGCCCGGCGTGATTTATCCAACTCCGCGACGACTTCATCAAGCAATAATAACGGCCATTCCCCGGTGCGCTCTTGCATCCATTGGAGTTCCGCCAACTTTAAAGACATCACAGCCGTGCGGGCTTGCCCGCGACTGCCATATAGACCGGCATCCCGCTCGTTGATGAGCAGGCGCAGTTCGTCACGATGCGGGCCACTCAAGGTTACCCCCCGGCGGATGGATTCGAGCCGTTCCCTTTGCAGATGCTCTATAAATTGCGCGGCTATCGCTTGGGGGTCAAGCTCACGATGTAGATCCAACCCCGGCACCGCAAACGCTAATTGACCGCTTTCTTCCGCTGTCGGGGCAAAGCTTGGCTGATATTGCAGCGTCAATGTCTCGCGGTTGCCTGTCAAATCGTGGTGGGCGCGTTGTGCCGCCCGCTCTAAATCACGCAGAAAGCGTTGCCGCTCCGCGATGACGACGCTCCCGGCCTCGGCCAGTTGAGTATCCCAGTAGGCCAGTTCTGCCGGTTGTGCTTGACGATCCGCAACGCGCTTGAGCAATGCGTTGCGCTGTGGCACAACTTTGTCGTATTTATCCAGCGCCACATAATAATCTTTGTTGATCTGCGACAGGGTGACATCCATAAAACGCCGCCTCTCTGCCGGGGCGCCTTCGATTAAAGCCAGGTCTTGGGGCACAAACAACACTACATTCAGCAAGCCGATGATATCCATCACGCGCCTATCCACGCCATTTTGCTTGAGCGTTTTCTTCAAGCGCCCGGTGGAGTGATCCATCAAGAGCGTTGTCTCTAAGCGATTAAACCGCCCCCCTCCCTCTAGCTCGGCAGCGAGACGCGCAAACGGCATCGGCGCATCCTCCAACCGCCAGTGAATGAGTTGGCGGTCGCTGCTGGTATACGGTGATTTTGATGTCGCTAGGTAGTAGATGGCTTCGAGTAAGCTGGACTTGCCTTGGGCGTTATCCCCATAAATTACAATAGGCTCATTAGCAGGCAAAGAGACTTCCAACCGGGTGTAGTTGCGGAAGTTCGTTAACGAGAGATGGTCAATGTGCATGATAGTCGGTTAATCTTCGCCTTCCTCTAAAGGGAGCGCAATATAAAACGTGCTGCCTTCGCCGAGTGTGCTTTCCACCCAGATACGCCCGTCGTGTTGTTCAATAATAGCCTTGATGAGCGATAAACCCAAACCTGTGCCATCTTGCGCCATGTGTTCGCTTGTTTCCACACGATAGAACGGTTTAAACAAGTTCGAGATTTCTTTCTTAGGAATACCAATGCCGTTATCAATCACCTGTATGATAACTTCATCCGCCGTGACCAATCCGCTGAGTTCCACGTCACCGCCTTCCGGCGTGTACTTGAGTGCGTTGGAAATCAAATTATTGAGCGCCTGTTGCATCAAGCTAGGGTCAAACAAAAGCGTGATGCTCGGCTCTAGGGGGACAAACCGCAAACTGATCGCTTTTTTCTCTGCGATCAAAGCGAAATCATCTAACAATTGGCGCAAAAAATCATTGACTGACACCCATCCCGGCTGTAGACGTTTGCCATCCACCCGCGAGAAGTTCAATAGGCTGTTGACAAGTTCAAACATGCGGTCAGCCGCTTTTTCGATCACTTCGAGTATGGGCAAGCCTTCGTCTTCGTCGTCGATGACTTCTTTTAAAAGCGTAGAGGCCGAACGGATATTCGTCAGCGGATTTTTCAAGTCATGTGTAGCCGTTTGTAACATCTCGTCCCGACGCTTACGTTGACCGATGTCTTGCAAAGTCCTGACATAATACAGCCGCTTGGTATCGGCTTCTTGGATGATTTGCATCGTCACTTCACAATCAACCGTCGAGCCGTCACGATGCTGATAGCGTTGTTCATAGGTGATGACACGCGGATACCGCATGAGGTCAATATGCGCGGTTCCATCTTGGGGATTTTGCAAGATGAGATCAAGGGATGCCCCGACTAAATCATCAACAGTATGACCAAGCAAGCTACAAGCAGCATCGTTAGCGTAGATAATGATCGATCTAGCATCTGTAATAATGTGTGGCAGCAGTGATTGATCCAGTATCAGCGCAAAATCAATCGTTATAGGCGATGTATCAGCTTTTTTGTTGCGCGGCATAAACGATTTTCCATCTTTTTTATAACCTAGAGCCAGTATAAAGCATGAAGCCAATGGCGCATAGGTATTAAAAAAGAGACACCGATGGTCTCTTTTTTTAGGATATGCCGGAGGTGGGACTCGAACCCACACGCCCGCTTGGGCACAATATTTTGAGTATCGCACGTCTGCCAATTCCGTCACTCCGGCGGATGACATAGTGTGGTATTATGTTGTTTCGGATAGTTTACGCTCACTGGATGAAAAAGTCAATGCCAGGGAATCAAAAAGACGAACAAGTCTTGATCGATAAGGCACGCCA
>DAOTTT010000221.1:0-6859 GCA_034437635.1 Anaerolineae bacterium
TGTATAAAATTGATCTTTCACGCTGACTAGCCCGTAAACGGGCTTCCTAGCGTTTAATGTAGCCATCGGCTTTGAGCCGATGCGGGATATAGGCTTTACCTGAGTAGTTACGTTCAAGAAGTCAATTCAACCGCCCCCAAGATGAAATGCCCCCGGATTTCATCTCCCCTTTTATTTTTGCCTGATGTGTGCTATTATAGTAGTGCAGTGTAGAAAATAAGTTGGCAATGGTGTCAAGCTACATTGGTGCAGTGGTTATGCACCCATCAACCTCAACAGAGAAACGACGAGAATTGTTGTACAAACAAACCTCAAGTAAAACTCAACGAACACATAGTATCCTAAATTAATTGGATTTTGTGTAAATAGGTCGTGGCAAAACCCAATTCTTTTTAGGAGAAGCAATAATGGCTAATCGTACTCAAGGTACAGTAAAATGGTTCAACGGGGATAAGGGCTTTGGTTTTATCTCCCAAGAAGGTGGTGATGATCTTTTCGTGCACTACTCAGAAATCCAAGGCAGCGGTTACCGCTCACTGGAAGAGGGTGCCAAGGTTGAGTTCGAAATCACCCAAGGCAGAAAAGGGATGCAAGCTAGCGCCGTTACGGTCATCGAGAGCTAACACGCGCTAATTGCAGTCAATCTAAAAACAAACACGGGGTTGGGCCTACGAGTCTAACCCCGTGTTTTTGTTTATAATCCTGCCCATCTCTTCGCTAGTTTTCGTCTATTTAACGTCACTACTCGGCGACGAAACATTCGACATCAGTACAGCTTATATTGTTGATGATGTAACGCTGGAACCTGGCGAAATGATCGAAATCTATGCCGAAATAACGGTAGACGGCATGGATGATCGTAACGATCCAAACGATGACGACGATTAACTCGATACAGATGACACCACACCCTCATACCCATCATGCTTATGGGGATTAAATCTGATTAAAAACGTGTTATAATCCGGCGCACATCTCTTTAAAAACGCAGTCTTAAGCGAGTCTTATCGTGGTCACGCAGCATCAGTTAGATAACGGCCTTACGATCCTTCTCAAAGAAGTACATAGTGCGCCGGTGGTTAGCTCATGGCTGGCCTACCAAGTCGGTAGCCGTAACGAACGCCCCGGCCAAACCGGGATTTCCCATTGGGTAGAACACATGATGTTTAAAGGAACACCGCGCTACCCTGCCGGGCGTTTGGATCAACTCATCGACCGCATCGGCGGCCAATGGAACGCCTTTACTGCCAACGATTACACCATGTACTTCGAGACGCTCCCCGCCGAACATATTGATTTAGCCTTGGATGCTGAAGCTGACCGCATGAGCAATGCTTTGTTTGAACATGATGAGGTCGAGTCCGAACGCACAGTGATTATTTCAGAACGGCAAGGCTCGGAAAATTCGCCCATGTTTTGGTTGCGCGAAGCCATCCGCGCAGAAGCGTTCCAAAACCATAGCTATCATCATAGTATCCTTGGTGATATGACCGATCTCCAGACCATCACCCGTGATGCGCTTTACGCCCATTATCAACTGTATTACACACCCGCTAACGCAATCCTCATCATCGTTGGCGACTTTGAAACGCAAGCGATGTTAGATAAGGTAAATCATTATTTTGGGGATATACCCCGTGCATACCGCCCATCTCAGCCCATACCACAAGAACCAACACAAACCGCAGAACGCCGCGTCACCGTTGAGCGTCCCGGTAATACCGCATTCTTGATGATGGCACATAAAGCACCGCCCGCCACACACCCAGATTGGTTCAAGCTGGATATGCTCAACAGCATTTTAACCGGGCCAGGCGGTAATGCGGACAACAAAACGAGCCGCTTGTATCGTGCCTTGGTGCGCGAAAGTGTATCCATCAATGTAGGCGGTGGACTAAATGAGTCCGTTGATCCGTATCTTTATGCGATTGTCACGACACTGCGCGATGGCCGTACATTGCAACAAGCCGAAGAGACACTTTTACACGCGATCAATCATATTTGCGTTGAGGGCATCACCCAGCAAGAGCTAGACCGCGCCCGCAAGCAAGCACGCGCCGCCTTCGCCTTTGAGACAGAAAGCGTCACCAACCAAGCCTATTGGCTGGCACAATCTGCCGTTTTAGGCAACATACATTGGTATGATAGCTACATCGACCACATCCAAGCGATTACCATAGAGGATATTCAAGCCATAGCCCAACGCTATTTAGCGCCGCATAATCGCATAACCGGTTGGCTAAACCCCATCCCGGTTGAGGTGCCCGTTTAGCATGGCGCTCAATATGCCCAACGCGCAGTCCATCATGCGCCATATCTACCCCAATGGCCTGACACTGTTAATCTATGAAACACCGCATACCCAATCCGTCGTTATCACTGGCACTCTGGACGCAGGCGCACTCTACGAGACGACACAGGGCATGGCTTCCATGACTGCGGCGATGTTAATGCGCGGCACCCATCAACGCGACTTCGACACGTTGCACGATACATTAGAATCTAGTGGTGCAGATTTGGGCTATAGCGCCGGACACCACAAAGTCGGCTTTAGCGGTAAAGCCCTGGCAGAGGATTTACCGTTAATGATCGAACTCCTGGCTGATACGTTACAAAATCCTGCATTTGATATTGATCTCTTAGAGCAGCTACGCGGGGAACGGCTCACATCATTAAATTATCTTCAACAAGATACGGCCTTCCAAGCGAGCAAAGCGTTCAGAGAAGCCTTGTATCCTGTTGATCACTCGTATCATTACAGCACACGCGGCACGCAAGAAACCATCACAACGCTTGACCGCGATCAGCTAGCAGCGTTCCATGCGCGCGTTTACGGCTCACAACGCATGATCTTAACCATTGTCGGCGCAGTAAAAACGGCTGACGTTATCCAAATTGTAGGCGATCGTCTCGGAGGATGGCATAACGTCGTCCAACCCGCCCGCGCAGACCTGCCACCATTGACACACAACCATAGCCCGCAAAACCCGATCACTGTGACGGTGCCCGGTAAACAACAAACCGATTTTTTATTCGGCGCAATCGGCCCATCCCGCTATGCTACGGACTATCAAGCGGCGAACTTGGGCAACAGCATTTTAGGTGTTTTCGGTATGATGGGACGCATCGGGCAGGTTGTACGGGAGCGCGAAGGCTTGGCTTATTATGCTGGGAGCCGCGTCAACGGTGGACATGGACCGGGGGCATGGCGGGTCAGCGCCGGGGTCGCCCCCACGAACGTAGGACGCGCTGTAGAAATTATCAAGCATGAAATCGATGACTTCACACAATCGCCCGTGAGTGAAGAAGAATTAGACGATAACAAGAGTTATTTCGTCGGGCGGCTACCGCTTCAGCTTGAAAATAACGACGGTATAGCCGCAACCATCCACGCGATGGAAAGCTACAGCCTGGGCTTAGATTATCTGGAAAATTATCGCAGCACGATCTATAACATCACGGCTGAAGACATTCTCAACGCAGCACGACATTATTTCAAACCGGAAAATATGATTTTGAGTATCGCTGGGCCTTAGGTGCCGTTTTAAAGATGGTCTTAATTACTCAGGGGCTTCCTGCGCTTATCTTTCGGTGAACAGGGTTGCCCCGGCTCAAAGCCTGGGGCTGAAGTTTGGCCATTAGCTTTACGTCAGTGCGGGTAATTTATTGCTACTACTTACCAACCGCGCCCGGCGATTTTGTCTTTTTCATCTAATGAGCTAATGCCGATGCCGACCATTGCTTCACCCAAGTTACGGCTGACATTAACGAGTACGTCGGGGTTATCAAAGTGGGTGACAGCTTCCACGATGGCCTTAGCGCGTTGCTCAGGGTTGCCGCTCTTGAAGATACCGGAGCCGACAAACACACCATCAACGCCAAGTTGCATCATCAGCGCGGCATCGGCGGGGGTTGCCACACCACCAGCGGCAAAGTTGACCACCGGGAGTGCACCTTTTTCTGCCACTTCTTTAACCAGATGATAGGGGGCACGAATTTCTTTGGCGTAGGTGTACAGTTCTTCTTCCGCCATGTTGCTAACTTTGCGGATTTCCCCTAGGACAGACCGCGCATGACGCACAGCCTCCACGACATCGCCGGTACCGGCTTCGCCTTTGGTGCGGATCATCGCCGCGCCTTCGTTGACACGCCGCAGGGCTTCGCCTAAGTTCCGCGCACCACAAACAAACGGAATTTTGAACTTAGACTTGTCGATGTGGTGTTCCTCGTCAGCCGGGGTCAGGACTTCGCTCTCGTCAATGTAATCGACACCGATAGCTTGGAGGATTTGGGCTTCTACGAAATGACCGATGCGGGCTTTTGCCATCACGGGGATGCTGACCGCTTCGATAATGCCGTCGATCATATCGGGGTCGCTCATGCGAGCAACGCCGCCTTGCACGCGGATGTCGGCAGGGACGCGCTCCAAGGCCATGACTGCGACTGCGCCCGCTTCTTCTGCAATTTTCGCTTGTTCTGGCGTGACCACGTCCATGATAACGCCGCCCTTTAACATTTGTGCCAAACCGCGCTTGACGGTTTCTGTACCGCTTTGGTGATTCCCGTTATTAAGCATAATGCGTGAACTCCTGCCCACTTTAAACTATTGATGTTTGAACAGCATAATTATTGATTCGATCAACTCGTATGTCCATAGCAGACCAATTCATACCGTTGTAAAAGTTTGAAGAACGTTGTCGTGCTAGGGATGCGCCACTGGTGTATACTGAACGCATCGTTTATAACGAGGTGCCCCGATATGATGAACGACCGTAATTGGGATGAATTTTGGCGCGATCTAGGTTGGGTAAAGCGCCGTACAGCCCAACATGATCTAACTGAGCGGTTACAACAACGTGCGGAACAATATGCACGGTCTGTCGCGAGGCCTATGCCGGAAGAAGCACACCATACCATGTTGACGTTTGCGCTTGGCGATGAAACATATGGTGTTGATGTCCACCTCGTGCAATCTGTCCGCATGATGGACACTGTGGTGATGGTGCCCGGCGTGCCTGATTTTTATGCTGGCGTTGTCAACATCCGGGGCAATATCATCACGGTGATGGATTTACGGCTATTTTTCGGATTATCTGTTACCGGTGATCCACCACAGGAGTTAATTGTGATGCGTGCCGGGGGGATGCAATTGGGTTTACTTGCGCATCATGTCCGCGAGATGCGTCGTATCCCGCATGATAACGTTTCCGTATTAGATGATATACAATATGCGCTCGGTGTGACAAATGACCGTCTCGTCTTGTTAGATATAGAGCGACTGTTTACTGATTCGCGCTTAATAGCGGGTGAAGCTGATGTCTAGATCAATTGTCATGTTATTGTTTGATCGCTTGGTGTTGGCCGTCGGCCTGAGCACAGGCGTTATCGGGCTGATTATCAGCTTGGTTTTAGCGATGGTCGTCACCGTAGAACCGGAATGGATTATGTTATTGACGGCGGTGGCATTTGCGCTTGGCATCATCCAAGGGGTTATGCTCTATCGTCTGAGTCATGCGCGGATTGGTAACACGCTTGAAAGTTATATCACCACGCTTGATGCGGTCGCAGAGGGTAATTTAAACGTACAGGTTAAGCGTCCATCTGTCGATGAGCAAACCCGCGAAGGGCAGGTGATCTTGCGCATGGGGGATGCGATGGAGCGCATGACGAAGCGCATTCAGCGTGTTATAAAAGGCGTTAAAGAGGCGATCGATCAACTGGATGCGGATACTGAAGAAATTCTAGGGGCGACTGCGCGGCAAATTTCAATGGCGAACGAACAAGATGCCGTCGTGACGGAAACCACCGCCACTGTGAACGAAGTCCGGGCGACGGTGACGGAGACGGCAGAACGGGCGCAAAGTGTAGCGGAAACAGCGCAAGTCTCCGTTGATATTTCGCGCTCTGGCATCGACTCCGTACAGGAGACGGTTTCCGGCATGAACACGATCCGTCAGCGGGTTGAAGACATTGCCGACAATATTCTTGTCCTCTCGGAGCATACGCAGCAAATCGGCGAGATCATCGCCGCTGTGAACAACCTTGCGGATCAATCGCGCATGTTGGCGTTGAATGCGTCTGTAGAAGCGGCGCGTGCTGGTGAAGAAGGCAAAGGGTTCGCGGTTGTGGCGATGGAAGTGCGCAATTTGGCTGACCAAAACCGTGATGCGACGGTACAAGTCCGCGAGATTTTAGGCGAAATCCAGCGGGCGACGAACGCCGCTGTGATGGTCACCGAAGAGGGCAGCAAAGGCGTAGATGCCGGGCAAAAACTGGTGAATAGCGCCGGGGATGCCATCCGTGATCTTGCGCGTGCTATCGAAGAAGCTGCTACCGCTGCTATGCAGATCGCCGCTTCTACCCGGCAGCAGACCATCGGCGTGGATCAATTAACGCAAGCTATGCGGACGATCAAACACGCGACGACGGAAACCGTCGGCAGCACTATGCAGGTAGAGGCCAGCGTGCAACGTCTGCGGGATGCGGCGGAACTCATCAACCGTCTGTTGAACGATCTGCGCTTGGAGTAGGGCATGAGTGATGCTGATCTGCTGATAATCTTCTGGGAGGAAGCACGCGAGCACCTGGAGGCGCTCAACATGAAGTTGCTGCATGTGGAAATGCTCAACCCGGAGGATGCGCCGGACGATTATCAGGCGACACTCAAAGAGATGAACCGCGTTGCGCACAGCTTAAAGGGTGCGTCGCGGGCGGTGGGTATTCAGGCAATCGAGACCATCGCTCATTACATGGAAGAGATTTTTAACATCATCGGTACAACGGCGCTGACGCTTACGCCTGACATTGCCGATACGCTCTATGATAGCCTAGATCTCATCCAAGGGATTGCTGATGGCGA
>DAOTTT010000222.1:0-18224 GCA_034437635.1 Anaerolineae bacterium
ATGAAATCTATCATGCGTTTGTCCATACCGAAAATGCCTTTTACACTAAAGTTTCTGGGAGGATGTCGAGGCGGACATTCTTTATATAGTCTAAAGGATTTCCGCAGCGTAGACAACTAACCCGCGAGAACTGCATCGATGGCGATTGCCCTACGCTGGCAAATACGCTCATGCACAGAATAGCAGTCCGCGCTATACTTGGCATAAGACCTCGTTTTTGTTGAGGAGGATATGGACTCATGTTTAAACGATTATTGTCCGGTATGGCGATCCTTGCGGTAGCTGTGCTCACTGGGATGTTTTTATTTCGGGATACGGTAGCGCCGGTTGAGGCACAAGCGGGTTGGACTGCCAATTATTATAGTGATACCAGCTTTGCTACGTTGGCAGCGACGGTGAGCTATCCAACGCTGAATTTAAACTTTGGCGAAGGCCCGCCGGTTGATGCTGCGGGGGTGCAAGTCCCTAATGTTGGCCCGGATAATTTCTCTGCGCGTTTTACCAGTACACAATCATTGGCCCCCGGCAACTACACGCTCACCATTTCTGTAGATGATCGTGCGCGTGTGTTGGTGAACAACATTGAAGTGTTCAACATCACCGTGCCGAATACGGTGCAAAGTCGTGTGGTGTCGATTTCGGGGCCGACGACAAATTTCGTCATCGAGTATGTTGAGTTTACAAGCGTGGCGTTCATCCAATTTCAAATTACCCCGGCAGGGGGGGGCGGCGGCGGGGTCGCACCACCGCCCGGCGGCATTATTACGCCGACACCGAACTTGACACCGACGAGTACCCCGCTGCCGACGGCGACCTTCCTCCCGGCGATCCCGCCTGGCGCATTGACGGCGACCGTCATCAACGCGGGTGTGCTCAATGCACGGCAAGCGCCGACAACTGGTGCGCCGCGTGTGGCGCGGCTCTTGCGTGGCCAGACGTACCAGGTATTAGGCCGTGACCCGGATGCCCGCTGGTTCTTGCTTCAGTTGAGCGGCTTCCAGGGGTGGTCATATGGCTTCTACTTGTTTATCAACGGCAATGAGTTTAACGCGCCCGTTGTGAGCGGTAATGCCTTATTCGATCTCGCCGGGCAGCCTGATTATGGCGTGCGTGCGCAGACTGAAGCAGGTATGCGGATGCGTGCTGCGCCGACGACGACGGCAATTCAAAATGGCCGTATTGATTGGGGCGCGTTCTTGCCCGTTATCGGTCGCACACCCAGCGGCCTTTGGTGGAAGGTCGTCTGGAAAGGTACAGTCGGTTGGGTTTATTCACCATTTTTGCGTGTCGTGGAAGGTGATATTCGTAACGTACCGATTGAGGGGGCCTAATCTGTGCGCATACCGAAAGTGATCTTGGGCGTACCATCAATACTGGTGGTCGCCTTCTTCTTCTTGCCTTGGTTGAGCGTCTCTTGTAGTGGGCAGACGCTCTCGCAACCGAGCGGCTTTAACTTGGCAATGGGCGAACTCCCCGTTGATGAATCCGTTGCTGATGACCCGGAGGTGCAAGCAACCGCCGAAGTGATCGAGACAGGGGATTATGAGTTGTTTCTTGTTCCGGCTTTGGCGATCTTCGCTTTGGGGGTGGTTTTCATCAGTAATGAACTGCTCAAAGGGTTGTACATGGGGGCGGCAGCAGCAGCACTCGGCGTGATGGGCTTATATTACTTTCGTCTTCAGCAAGATTTGATCGAGCAAGAAGCGCGAGAGTTCGTCACGTATGAGATATGGTGGTGGGCGACGATCGCTGTTTTGGCTTTGATGCTACTTATGGGGTTGATCCACCGTAATAAGGTGTAGAATGACCATAAAATCGTTATAATAAAACAACAAGAGAACAGTTATACGTTTTTAGTAGATAGCCTTGAGCTAAAAAGGCTGTAGTGTAAGGTCTGTTTCAAGTTTAACTGAGCACTAAAAACCAAAAACTAACCGAAGGTTACAACAGAACAAGAGGTTTTGAATGAGTAACGATCCTAATCGTCTAGTTGAGCAACAACGCCACAAAGAGGCCAACCGTAGCCACAACACAATGGAAACGTATAAGCTCGAAAAAGGGCAAGCACCGCTCCCGGCGTGGCAGCAAAACATCCTGTATGTGTTGGCTGGTGTCGGTGTGATCGCCATTATAGTCGGTGCATTAGCTGTACTTGGTGTGCTTTAGTGCCGGATGATAGCAAAAGCAAAGCCGAAGCCTTTAAAGCGGCAGTAGAAGAAAAGATTCAAAAGCTGATTAACGACTTCGCCGAAGGTGAAATCAGCAGAGAACAGTTTCATATTCTCTACGAACGCTATAACGCTCGCCTCAAAATAGCAGATTATGCGGTGATGAGTGGTAACCCGGACGCGGTGGAAATCGCACAGGGGGGGCCGCCGACGATCGCTGTTAAAGACGCTTACATGGGGCGGGCGCTCGGCTTGATGATCTATCATAATACGGCAGAAGTCACCTTAGAGACGCTCGGCACATTCGACATCCCTATGCAACTCTTACAGCCGACGCTCGAAGACTTTACCATGCAGATGCTCGCCCGCACGTTGGTTGATCGTAAAGTTGAGAAGATCACCAAAGAGCGGTGGTTGCTGTTTGTGCCGGGGCAGTTTACGACTTTGGTCGTTTTGTTTGAGCATGAGCCGAGCGCGATGCAAATCCGCGAATTAGAGCGGATGCAGCATGACTTTGAGCAAGCTAACCATGCCAAACTACAACGCTCTAAGGTTGACCCGGAGCAACTCGCCTTCCCGTTCAGGGTGTTTATTAAAAAACGTTATGGCAATAAGTAAGTCCCCTTCATTTTTCTGACCTAACCCTTGTGATATGCTTAAATAAATACACTGCAATTGAGGCTTTTACTATGACCGGTGATTCATTGAATAAAGCGGAAATGTTTCGCAATGAAGTGTTGAAGAAAATCAACAAATCCGTAAAAGAATTCGCAGAAGGCAAGTTGAGCGCGGAGCAGTTCCAGGCGATTTATGCACGATATACCGAGCACTTATCATTGGCGAATATGGCCGTGATGTCTGGGCAAGATGGCTCTATTGACTCTGTAACTAACGATGGGACATCGACGATTGCATTGCGCAATAATTTGCAGGGCAAAGCTGTCGGGTTGATGATTTATCATAATAAAAGTGGCACGTTTGTCGAGACACTCGGCAACCCAGATGTGCCGATTGACACGATAGGGCCGCTGTTTAACGAAGTATCCATGCAGATGGAGGCTGGCAAGCGTGTTGACCCAATCATCAAGAAATTGAGTGAAAAGCAGTGGCTTGTCTTGGCGGCAGGGCGTTTTACCACCATCGCCACGCAGTTCCGCCATGAGCCTGCACGTTTACAGATCTCCGAGCTTGAGCGTCTGCTGACAGACTTCGAAGAAGCAAATAAGGTCGCCTTACAACGCGCTATGCCGGATACGGACAACCTCGCCTATCCATTTGTTGCGTTTGTAGAAAAACGGCGCAAGCAATAAACGGCAAGCCTCTGTAATCAGTCAGGTAATGTGCATAGTTACCTGCACTTAAATGTGCATAGTTACCTGCACTTAGAAGCCTGTAAACGGGCTTTGCAGTGGGCTAGCCTCCGGTTTTGAGCCGGGCAGTAAGCAAATCAGAGCATACCTGAGTAGTTACACATTATTTCTCTGGGATTGCCTTTATTGCTGGCTAGCCTGTTTGGGTTTCGCTAGATCTACTCTATATGCCAATGTGATCATTGAGCCAGGGAGATTGCCCCGGCTCTTTTGTTTTTACTCCGCGTTGAGAGCGGTATTCATAAAGTCGTCCACATCCGTTTTGAACTGCGCCAGCGATGACACATCCAAGTAGAACATATGCCCTGCCTCATAGTAGGTGATGTCAATGTTGTCGCGCACACTGTCGTCTAAATCCATGTGAGCCAACGTGTAGAGGGCGGCGCGGTAGGGGGTCGCCAAGTCATAATACCCTTGTGACATCAGCACGCGCATAAACGGGTTACGGGCGAAGGCGCTGCGCAGCGTTTCGCTTGTATCCGGGTATTGGCCGCGCTCGTATTCCCATTCCATGTGGACTTTAAAGCTCAAAATCTCGTAAGCGTCGTCTGTCTCGTAGCGCAGGGTACGCCGCACATAATCGTTTATCATGGCAGTGTAAGGCGGCATGATGGCACTGTAAGAGGGGTCATGCTCTGGCACGTCGGGCACACTCTGCGCGTCGATGCCCTTAAAGCGGCTATCCAAGCGGCCAACGGTGCGCTTGTGGTCGCGCAACAGTTCTTTGCAGAAGCGCATAATATGGATATTCAAGTTGCTATGATCGACAAAACGTGTGGAAAGGCCGGTATACCGAGCGAGCTTTTCCACGATGGCTTCGCGTTCGTCGTCGGTCATGCGGTTGCCCTTCATCAGTGCGAGCGTATAATCGCCCTCTGCCCACGCTTCGACCTCTGCCAGCACATCGCTTAGAGGCTTTGATTGCAGGTCTTCCGGCAATTGCTTGTGATACCAAGCGGTAGCCGTGTAGCTCGGCAAAAACAGCGGATACACCAAGTCGTTACCCCGGTCAAAGTGTAACGTCTGGAAGTTCAACACGGTGGAGATTAACATAATGCCGTTGAGCGCGATCCCTTTATCCAGCAGATGACCGGATAACCCCCCGGCGCGAGTGGTGCCGTAGCTTTCCCCGGCTAGGAACAAGGGTGATGACCAACGCCCATAACGCGAGAGGAACAGCCGTATAAACTGCCCGACGGATTCTATATCGCCTTTGAGTGACCAGAATTTTTTGTTGTCGTCCTCTGTTGTGGCGCGACTGTACCCGGTGCCAATCGGGTCGATAAACACAAGGTCGGTGCCATCCAGCCACGTATAAGGATTATCCTCTAGGCGATATGGGGGCGTGGGCAACCAGCCCTCGTCTTGCATTTTGACGCGCTTAGGGCCGAGTGCGCCCAAGTGCAGCCACACCGAAGACGACCCCGGCCCGCCGTTGAACACGAATGTCAGCGGCCTTTCTGCGGCGTTATCCACATTATTGAGGGTGTAGGCGATGAAAAACATCTGCGCGGCGATTTCGCCGTCTTCGCCTTTTATGGGCATCCGGCCTGTGGTGGCTGTATATTCCAGCGCATGACCGTTAACGACAATGCTATGCTCAGTGACGATGGGGGCGGTTTCTGTAACTTTTTCTTCGGTCTGCTTCTTTTCTTCACTCATAAAAATAATCCTATGTTTCTTTTAAAAATGTAGTCAGATTATACCGCGCTATCCCACGATTGCCCGACGAAACCTTGTCAGTGGATATAAACCCGGCTACTATGCAGGTCACTGTTTTGTCAGTTAGAGTGTTATGTGTATGTCAAATAACTCGGATTATCAAGACGACCAAAGACGCATTACAGGCGAAGCTCCGGTAGTATTCCCTGGGCCGCAACAACAACAACAACAACAACAGAAGAAAAGCAACCGCTTACAATGGATCGGCCTATTGCTGATCGTTTTCGCTTTTGTAGTGACAGGTGGCTTATTGCTGGTGTTGTTCCTGGGCAATGGCGGCGAAGACGACCCCGCACCAGAGCAACCGCCGCAACAAGAAGCGGTTATCCAGCAACCGACGGACGACCCCGCGACCGCTGCACCGACGGTTACGGCGGTGGGCGAAGTGGTGGACACTGAAGATGCGGTCATCCCGACCCAAGTTGTCATTGAACCAGAGGACAATTTCACGGGGACGGGCGGCGCTCTGCCGACGGCCTCAGTGGATGATATTCAGGCCATCTTACAAGCGCCCCTCGTTGATGAGCGCGAAGATAACGCCGTGCAAATTGACCGCACCGTGTTCGAGCCGTTTACGATCATCCCAGACCGCCCACGCACGGAGTTCATCACGTATGATGTACAAGATGGCGATACTATCGAAGATATTGCGGAGCGGTTCAGCCTGCGCCCGGAGTCGATCGCCTGGACGAACGACCGCGCTTTGATGCAGCGGTGGTTGCAACCGGGGGATAGCCTCAACATCCCGCCGACGGATGGCGTGTTGGTCAAAAGTGTGGGTACCACTAAAACTATCGCGGATTATGCCGCAGAATACAACATTGATAATCCTTACGCGATTATCGACTCGCCCTTAAACCCGGAATTGCGTACAGCCGTGCCGGATACTGTGCCCCCGGACGCGACCGACATCTTCATTCCCGGTGGCGAAGCGGAAAATATCGTCTGGGTGGCCGCTATTGAAGTCACTGATGATGGCACGGTTGGCTCTGCGAGCACGAGCGGTGGCAGCAGCGGCGGCGTAACGAGCGCCCCACGTACACCGCAGGTGCGCTTCCAGGCGGGGGAACCGGGCGATTGTGGCCTACAAGATGCCGTTGGCGGTACGGCCTGGGTTAATCCTATGAGCAGTGGTTATCGCATCACACGCGGCTTTACCAGTTATCATAACGGCATTGACCTGGCGGCTAGCCCAGGCACACCTGTCATGGCGGCTAACGGTGGCCGCGTCATCTTCTCCGGTTGGAACGGCTTCGGCTATGGCTATATGATCGCTATTGTTCATGGCAACACCATGACCGTGTATGGTCACTTGAGCGCCTACTATACGTCTTGTGGGCAAGATGTCTTCGCCGGGCAGGTCATCGGCGAAGTCGGCAGCAGCGGGAATTCCAGCGGGCCACACCTCCACTTTGAAATCCGCACACGCCAGGGCAACACTTATGTTGCTATCAATCCGGCGTTTACTATCGGTTTTTAAAACCTCATCAAGCCAGCGGTATGATCTATCGCTGGCTTGATGTTGTACGAAATAGGTTTAGGTTCGTAGCTGGCATTATCCTCTAATCCCCAAGAATGACCTCCGAAGTTTCATCGAGTGGTGTGAGGTCGTATGCGTTGCTTTCCGTGTCGGTTTGAACCTGTTGCGCAGGTGGTTTGTGTACCTTGACGGGCTTAAAGCCCCCGCCATAGGCGACATGCGCATTGCCGATGATGATAAATGCCATCGGGTCAACCTCGGCCACGAGTTGCTGCACTTGCTGGACTTGTGGCCGCGACACAGTGACGAGCAGCATATGCCGTTGCTCCCCGGTGTACATCCCCGTGACTTGCCAGGCCGTCACGCCGCGCTGCATTTGATACAAAATGACGTTAGAAACGTTATACGGGTGCTTGGTGATAATCGTCACCGTGCGGATGACGCTAGGACCTTCAAGCACATAATCCGAACTCATGCCGTCTACGACGAGCGCCACCAATGAGAACAGCGCACTTTCCCAACCGAGCGTTGCCCCGACGATCAACACGATCAAGATATTAGCGTAAAGATAGGTACTGCTGAGGGGGGGCCCTAGTTTGATCTGTATAATGCGGGCGATGGTACCCGTACCGCCAAATGTGCCGCCACCACGCAAGACCAACCCCCCGCCGAAGCCACCGACAACCCCGGCGAAAATAGCGTTAAGCAGCACATTATCGCTCACGCCTTCTGTTGGGAAGAAAGGTGTCAAAATATCGACTGCGAAGGCATAAACGATCACTACATAAGTTGTCCAGATGACGGCCTTAAACCCGCCTAACATGCGGTAAGCTAGGTATAAAACAGGCAAATTGAGGATAAACGTCATACTGCCAACAGGCGTACCCATCAGGCGATTGAGAATAACCGCAATCCCGGTTATGCCTGTCGGCGCGATGTCCGCTGGAGCGAAGAAGACAATAACGCTAACTGCACCGAGCAGCGTCCCGATGGTCATGAGTAAAATGCGGTTTGAAACAACGCCCCAACCCAAAGAAATCTGAATCGGTTTGCGATTTCTAATGGCTTGCATGTTGTCCTCGCACAGGTCGATAAAATTTACCATTATGAGTATAATTGGATATGATGTATACGGGGAATTTATGTCTATTAATCAAACTCAGGAAACTATCATAGAGGACGATCCCATACTGGGAAAGTTCATCGCAAACTATCCTGTTAATCGCCTGCGGTTGCTGTTTTATGGCGGGGTCGTGTTGGCGCTGGTGTGGTTTGTCGTGACCGTCGCTTTATGGAATGTCGCAGAAGGCTTCGCGGCGGCGGCGACTGTCGCTGTGATAACCATCGCTGCGTTGATCGTTGGTTGGGGCATCACCCACTTATGGAACCGTGAGGTTATCCTCTATGCGCGGGGCTTTAGCTATCGCCGGGGTGGGCAAAACGCCTTTTTGCGTTATACGGAAATCCATGTGATCCGCCAAAAGGGGGAGATCATCAGCTACTTTGGCGGCATTGTGCGCCGGAGTACGCTAGTTGTCACGCTCATCACGGATGTTGATGAGATCATCACACTGACGGCGCTTTATAATCGCATCAACGAATTATCGACGCGCCTGGAAGTTGCCATTACACAGGCGCGTTTGCCCGTCGTCAAATCAAAGATTGAAGTGGCAGAGCCGGTGACTTTTGGCGCAGGTATCACGCTGGATGCCGAAGGGCTACACGCCGACGACCATCATATCCCCTGGGCACAGGTTGGCACCGTCAAGGCGGCTAATCGTCAACTGGTGATAAGCAATGCCGACGCATCCGTTCAAATCCAACGCCCGCTATCCGAGATTGAAAACCTCCGGCTTTTGGTCATCTTATTGCAGGAGTCGTCCACATGATATATGAAGTCCATCTTTATGCGCCCAAAGGCGATAAGCTCACGCCGGATATGCTGGAATGGTTGTTTAAGTACGGCCAGCGCGATGACCAACCGGAGGCACACTGGCCGGTCAAAGAGATCGATACACGGGCGATGGCGCGATTGATGCTTACGCTTGACCCGACGTTGACCCCTGTTCCTGGCCCTGGGGATGACATTGAACTGCATTACCCCAATAAAGACCTGGGTATCATCTTATACATTCATAACCGGGGCATCATTATCTTTTTTCCGTATATGCCTTATGGGGTGTTTTCGCGCTTGGTGCTGGGCATTTGTTACACGTACATTCGCTATCTGTACGATCAAGCGGGCTTCTGGAGTTATGACCCGCAGATTGATGTGTTGTCGTATGCGGATGATTTTCAATCTATCGAAGATACCGCTATGCTCATGGATAAGCTCGCGCCGCGTTTGCTCAAGGGGTAACGGGTTGGGTGCTCGATTTTACAGCATTTGTCTTAGGCTTTACACGCGGCAACTCAACGCTAAAGGTACTGCCTTCGTCCAGTTTACTTTCCACACGGATGCCCCCACCATGCGCGTTGACGACTTGTTGACAAATCGCCAGCCCTAGTCCCATGCCGCCGCTATCCGTGTTGCGGGCACCATCTGCGCGATAAAAGAGGTCAAAGATATGGGGGATGGTGTCTG
Source organism: Anaerolineae bacterium (assembly GCA_034437635.1). Taxonomy (GTDB): domain Bacteria; phylum Chloroflexota; class Anaerolineae; order Aggregatilineales; family Phototrophicaceae; genus J038. The sequence continues at coordinate 9,325 of DAOTTT010000222.1, forward strand.
CCGCAATGCCAATACCTGTATCTTGCACGATAATCTTTATGGTGTCGTTGTCGTAATCCGTGCGGATGACAACTGATCCATGTGGCTTAGTGTAATTGATGGCGTTTGTTGTCAAATGGCGGATAACGCGCTTAATTTCAACATCATCAAATAAGGCTTGGGGCAGCGCTTCGTTGAGCGAGACAGTCACAGTGACATCTTTAACCATACCTAACGCGGTGATTGGCTCAATGGCTTGTTCAACGCATGTGTTGAGGTCGCCATAGGCGAAATCGAAGCGTTCATCGGTGGCTTTTTCCAATTGTGAGACGGCAAGTAGATTTTCCACCAGACTGAGCATGTGTTCCGTTTGTTTATTGAGTACATCAATATAACGGGCTTGGGCTTGTGGTTCTTTATTGAACTTGAGCAAATGTAAACTGCTATAAATGATGGATAGCGGCGTGCGTAAGTCGTGCGAGGCATCCGTTATAAACGCACTGAGCATCTTGCTGCGCTCACGCTCGACTTCTAACTCAACCCGTTGTTTTTCCGCTTCTTTGCGTGGGCGGATGTCGCGGATAGAGACTACCCGTAAGTGCTGTCCTTCTGTTTGGAATGTACGGGCGAACAGCTCAACGTCAATTTTTTCGTTTTGTGCATTGACTAGCCGAACCTCACGCGGGCTGAAATAATTTTTACGTTGACTGACGTTTGCCACGATCGCTTCGCGGTCTTCTTGCGCGACAAGATCGACCAGGTTCATTTTTTCAAGTTCTTTTCGTGAATATGATACAAGGTCAAAAAATGCGGTGTTCGCGTCGATAAATTGAAAATCATCGTGGATGAGAACGGCATCGCTGATGGCTTCGTAAAGTAATTTATAGCGTTTTTCACTGGCAGTTAAACGCTCCTGCTTGATTTTATTGATAACGTCCCGGTGTCGGTTAATCAGCATTAAAAGCATCGCAAATGTGATGATGAAAAAGACAGGCATATCACTCATTTGATACTGCGGTGCGATGATGGGCAATATCAATAAGCTGAGGATAACCACCGCTGTTATGCTGATAATGTGTTTATTATTGAGCAGGCCGCTGACGATTAAAATGGGGATTACCAGATAATAGAGCAGATAAACAGTATAACTAGCATCCTCAGACTGAATGACGATTGTCAATGCAGTGATGCTGATGGTCGTTAACAGGACATAAATTGAACTCTTTACCTGTCCTTGACGACTAGCGAAATATATGGCGACAAATGCAATACTGGTGAAAATCACCAATGCCATGTTTGTCCATATATTGTGATGATAGATTTGATTTATCGCATAGGGTGTATGAAATAGATTGAGAATGACGATTAGCCCTAAGCTAATACGCATAATCAGTTGGGCATTACGGCGTTTTTCGGTGTCTTGTATATGGTTGCTAGGTTGCGTCACATATTGGCTGTATGCCAAAATACGTTGAATGAGCGATAACATGCATCACTTGACCAAATTTGTTTACTTTAATATTATAGCGCGTTTACAAGTGTTTAAACAATAAATTAAAAACAATTATTTTTGCTTCTCATAATTAATTTTACATCAATATAATGTTAACGCGCAACTGTAAATCTTAAGGAACATGTCATGATACAGCAAAAAATAGGCTTTGTCGGCTTAGGCATTATGGGGCAAGGTATGGCGGCAAATTTGCTAAAAACAGGCTTTGCACTCACCGTTTGGAACCGTACTGAAAGCAAGATGCAGCCGCTCGTTGACGAAGGCGCGACCGCTGCCATCAGCCCGGCGGAGCTTGCCGCTAACAGTGAGATTATCGTCGTCTGTGTGAGTGATACGCCCGATGTTGAAGCGGTCATTCTTGGCGATGAGGGCATCATACACGGGGCGACCGATGGCGATCTCGTCGTGGATTGCAGCACGATTAGCCCACAGGCGACCCGTGATATCGCCGCTGCGCTTAACGCAAAAAATGTGCATATGTTGGACGCGCCTATCAGCGGGGGCAGCGAAGGCGCAGCAAACGGCACGTTAAGCATTATGGTTGGCGGGGATGAAGCACAGGTTGAACGGGCGATGCCTGTGCTCAAAGCGATGGGCAAGACGATCACCCATGTGGGCGGCCAAGGTGCCGGGCAGACGGTTAAGCTGGTTAATCAGATTTTGGTCGTCGGCACGATGCAAGCGGTCAGTGAGGCGTTGTTGTTCGCGCAAGCGGGCGGCCTAGACTTACAAAAGACGCTGGATGCAGTCACGGGGGGCGCGGCTGGTAGTTGGATGTTGAGCAATCGCGGGCCGCAAGTCGTTGAGCGCGACTGGCGACCCGGTTTTACCATCGACCTGCAACAAAAAGACCTCCGCTTAGTGCTGCAAGCCGCCGATGAACTGGCTGTGCCTATCCCGGCGACGGCTTTGATCTTCCAGCTTTACCGCACATTGCAACGGCAAGGCTTAGGCGATGAGGGCAATCATGCGTTGGTCAAAGCATTAGAGTTAATGGCCGGGTTGGAGATAAACGGTTAATTGATGCTCGGTGGTAATTCGTAGATGAAGCCGCTACCACCTTTATACATGCCATGATCTACGTTGACGGCTAAACCGTCAGCGTAGATCAATGGCGCGTTGACAGTTTGCGGTGTTTGGCCGGTCATGCGGAAGATGGGCGTATGGCCGTGTATGATCTGCTTTGCATCATATAATTTGAGGAGTGCTTGCGCGTTGACAACCCCGCCTAACTGCGTATCACCATACCAATCATACGGGCTGAAGGCGTAGCGTTCGGAGAAATTGTCCATCAAAGTGTCCCATTGGCGCAGGTTATTGCTCTGTAAAATGCTTTGAATAAAGCGGTTAACTACATTGACCGTTTCCCCGTAGCGGCGATAAAACAAGGCATCCGCATGGACGAGTAAACGCCCGGCGATGCGATACATGATGGGGCGTTGTTGCAGCCAATGGGCTTGGGCTTCGTTGAGATCGGCAAAGTCGTTCAATTGGCCGTCCATCATCACCCAAGCGGAGAAAAAGGGGCTGGATTTATTCTTTTTAGAAAAGCGTCTTGCGCCCAATAGCGCCACTTCATGATTACCCAAAAGGGCGATCACCCGTCCGCCCACCATTTCAGCTTCGCGTTGCAAGCGCATAATCAAACGGACGACGGACACCCCATCAGGTCCCCGGTCGAAGTAATCGCCCATAAAGCAGAGTGTGGCATCCCCCGCGTTCCATCGTAGGTCTTTGTCGATGATCTGTCCATCAAAGCGTAGGAGTTGCGTCAGTGGTTTGTAGTGTCCGTGTATATCGCCAATGATGAACGTGGGTGGCATAACGCGATGTCCTTAATTAATCAGGGATATAACCAAGATCACGGGCTTGTTGTTGGTCGGCAGCGGCGGCGGTATCGTCATCTAGTGCCAGATAAACGGCGCTGCGGTTCCAGTAGGCTTCGGCGTAAGTTGGTTCGATTTCTATAGCGATGGTGAAATCTGCTAAAGCGGCTTCGTAATCTTCCAGCGTATAATAAGCTAGCCCGCGATTAAGATACGGCCAGATGAAATCGGAATCAATTTCAATCGCGGCGCTAAAGTCTTCAATGGCCGCTTCGTAATCTTCCAGCGCAATATGGAGATTGCCACGACTATTGTAATTATAGGGATCGTCCGGGTCGATCTCAATGGCGGTGGTGTAATCCGCGAGTGCTGCCTCTGCTTCCCCGCGTTGCTGGTTAAAGTAAGCGCGGTTGTGGTAGGCAACGGCGTAATCCGGGACGATTTCAATCACGCGGTCAAAGTCGAGCAAAGCGGCAATGGCGTTATTGAGCGATGCGTAGACGTTGCCCCGGTCAAAATAAGCCGGGAAGAAGTCTTCATCAGCATCAATCGCCTGGTCATAATAATCGAGTGCGGCGGCGTTATTACCGAGAATGTCTTCGATGCGCCCGGCATTATACCAGACGATAGCCGACTCTTGGTTAAGCGTGAGGGCGCGTTCAATATCGTTGTTGGCCTGCTCAACGTTGCCGCGTGAGAGGTTCAACCGTGCCCGCATCGCAAATGCTAACGCTGATTCGGGCGCTTGTGTCAAGGCCGTGGTGAAGTCCGCGCTAGCGGCAGTAAAGTTGCCTTGGATGCGGTGGATTGCCCCACGATAACTATAGGCATCTGTATATTCAGGGTCAAGCGCAATGACAGCATTAAACGTGTCTAAGGCGGTGTCATAATCGTTGAACCAGTAGAGCGCCACCCCTTCTTGATAGAGGTCGGCGGCCGTGGTGGCCTCATCATCTTGTGCCATTACTGGCAATGCCCAGAACAAAATTAGAACAAAAAGATACCGTGACATAAGTGTTTGCTCCATCCGTTGGAAATTAAAAATCGAGAGACCATTCAAGACTCACTCTCGATTTTTACTATAAGCGGAATTGCGAAATTCTACGCTTCATTGTTAAAAAATGGTAACTCTGTTACGGGGTAGCCGCGTTCTTCCGCTGCGGCATAATCCGCTTGTGCGTCGTCTTCCATGCCGAGCAGTTGATACACTTGCCCCCGGCGGAAGTACAGTTCGCCATCGGCGGGATTAACGGCAATGGCGGCGCTAAAGCTATCAATTGCGTCGTCAAAGCGGCGTTGTGCGACATACGTAAAGCCCATGTTTTTGAGCGGGGTGGCGTATGCCGTGTCGAGACTTACCGCTGCGGTGTAGTCTGCGATGGCCGCTTCATAATTCCCGGCGAATTCATGTGCAAGGCCACGATTGTTATACAGTGGTGCAAAATCCGGCGCGAGTTCAACCGCTAAATTATAGTCATTGATGGCTTTGTCCGGGCGGTTGAGCGAGAGATAGATAATCGCACGGCTAGCAAAGACAATCGGCTCAGTGTCGTCGAGTTCGCGGGCGGTGTTGGCATCGAGCAAGGCTTGCTCAGTATCCCCCAGGTTTAAATATAGGCGCGAGCGCAGCGCATACGTCAGCGCGGAGTCTGGGTTGATGCTCAGGGCTTGTTCAAAATCCTCACGGGCGGCTAGATAGTCCCCCATAGCGCGGTGAAGTGCGCCTCGGTAGGCGTAGGCTTCCGCAAAGTCCGGTTGAAGCTCAATCGCACGAGTCAGCGACTCCAGCGCAATATCATCGTTTGCACGCCAGTACGCCGTAACGCCCATTTCATAGAGGGCTTGGGGGTCGTCTTCCGTCGTCTCCTGTGCGGCAATGGGAAGTGCAAGCAGCAGGCTTAATAGTAAAGTCAGTAAAAAACGTGTTCTCATCGGTGATGATCTCCTTAAAATCCGGTGCGGCTTGCGGGTGGCGTGTAGCCTAGTTCACGCGCACGGTCAATATCAGTTTGGGCTTGGTCGTCTTGTTCCAGCGCGGCATGAGCCGAACCCCGGCGATAGTAGAGGAAACCAGCACGCGGATCCCCGTCATCGAGCAGGCCAATGGCTGTTGTTAGGTCAATGATGGCCTCTTCATAAGTGCCGACTTCCATATAAGCATCGGCGCGATTGATGAAAGCGTCTAAATAAAGCGGGTCGAGTTCAATGGCGCTGGAAAAGTCGTCAATAGCAAGCGCATATTCCAAGCGGAGTTGATAGGCAACACCACGATTATTATAGGCCGGGGCAAACTCCGGTGTATTGCTGATGGCGATATTGTAATCTTGGAAGGCTTGCAGGACCCGGTTGATCTTAAGATTGATAAAGGCGCTATTGAGATACACCACTGGCTCAAGCGGGTTGGTTTCTTCAGCTAGGCGGATGTCGGCCTGTGCGCCGTCAAAGTCCCCAAGTGAGGCTTTAAGGCGTGCTTGGAAGGCCAACGCCAGCACATTTTCAGCGTCTAGGGTCAGGGCTTGGTCGAAGTCAGCTTGAGCGGCGGTCAAATTGCCTTGTGCGCGGAGCAGTGCGCCACGATAAGCATAGGCATCCGCGAAATTCGGGTCAAGCGCAATCGCTTGGTTGAGTGCTTCGGTCGCAATTACGTCATTGGTATGCCAATAAGCGGCTACTCCTTCTTCGTAGTACGTCATCGCGTTGTCTTCGTCTTCTTGCGCGTAGATGATAGTAGTCATCATCAATATAGCAACGAGCATCATTCGCCGCAGCATCGCTTACATCTCCAATACGTATCGCAAACATACTTTTATCATACTCGTATGTCTGTCTCATTGTACTGATTTTTATAAAAAATTTGGAAGTCTATCACGACCCTAACAATGGCGCGAAGGCACGTTCGATGTCTTCCAGCGATTCGGCTTGGTTAATGCCATCACGAATAGTCGTTGCATCGTGCAGGCCAAAGACATATTTAAGCAGTTGTCCGCGTAGCTCGCGGATTGCTTTAATGGCGGGGTAGTTGGTTGTTTCTAGTGTAAGCCGGGCTTGCTTGATCGCCATTTGCGCGAGGTCATGTGGTTGTGGCTTGGGTAGGCGCTCCCCGGTGCGGAGTTCGTGCGCAATCTGCTTGAATACCCAGGGATTGCCCATCGCGGCACGGCCAACCATCACGCCGTCACACCCGGTCATGGTCATCATACGGCGGGCATCTTCCCCGGTGTGGATGTCGCCGTTGCCGATAATCGGAATAGTGTTAACGGCCTCTTTCACTCGCTTGACCCACAGCCAATCGGCATCGCCATTATGCCCTTGCTTGGCAAACCGCGCATGGATGGCGATGGCCTGTACCCCGGCATCCTCTGCGGCTTGGGCGAAGGGTACACAGGTGGGGTTACTCGGCTCCCAACCGCTACGGATTTTGACCGTTACCGGGACATCAACGGCATCCACCACCGCCTTGACGACGGCTGTCGCCGTGCAGACATCGCGCAGGAGTGCCGCGCCTGCGCCGCTTTTCTTGGCGATTTTTGGCACCCAACAGCCCATGTTAATGTCTACGATGTCTGCGCCGTATTCCACGACCAACTGCGCGGCATCGGCCATCATTGCCGGGTCATTGCCGAAAAGCTGCACCGCAAACGGACTTTCCGCTTCAGGTCGCCAGTCGAACATCTGTAAGGTCTTCTTGCGTGAGGATTTATATTGCAAGGCATGGCTGCTGATGAGTTCCGTACAGACCATGCCGCAATCCCCGGCCTCACGGCAAAGCGTGCGGAATGCGTGGTTGGTCTGCCCGGCCATCGGCGCAAGAAACAAGGGCGGGTCGATGGTCAAATGCCCGATTTGTATCGGTTTGAGCAGGTTGTGTGTGGCTGCCGCCTGGGTGGATGCCAGCATAAAGTGAATCCTCAAATATCTTGTTGTGTGCGTAATGTAGCATCAATACGGTGGGGCGTGAAGTTAAATTTGCATTTGTGGTTAGGCCATGTGTAGGGACGATCCGCCGGATCGCCCCTTAGCATGTATCTTTACTCTGTCGGTTGTTTTTGTTTGATAGTCGCGCCATCGCGAAGGGCGGTGCCGATGCGCCCGAAGATGCGCAATACACTATGCTTGTTGTTGCCATCCAGGTAACGCTCGGTCTCGCGTACTAGCAGTGACCCGATGAAGGTCATCATCAGGTAAATGATGGCGACGATCAGATAGGTGTTCAACACCAAGAAGTTCGCGCCGACCGTCTTCTTGGCGATGTGCGTCACGTCCTGCACGGCGATGACCGTCACCAGCGACGAGTCCTTAATCATGGCGATGAAGTCGTTGCCGAGAGGCGGCAAAATGCGGCGGATAGCTTGCGGCATAATAATCAAGCGCATGGTCTGCCAACTGCTCATCCCCAAGGATTTAGCCGCTTCGATCTGCCCTTTGTCGATGGACTGAATGCCAGAGCGGAAGACCTCCGACAGGAACGCGCCATAGGCTAATGAAAGCACCATAATCGCCGTCTCGACGGATTGCCCACGAATCATAAAGTCAGGATCAATGTTATCTTGAATAGCGGTACGAATGGCCGGAGTGATGACGAATGCGCCCATCAAGAGGACGACTAGCACCGGCAAGCCACGCAAGACTTCCACAAAGATTGTCGCCGCGTTATAGAAAAAGAAGTGGATGAGGCTCAATGTGCCACCGATGATGCCATGCCCCGGCGTGGGCACTGATGAGCGAATAATGCCTAAGATCGCTCCAATAATCAGCGCCAAAACATAGGAAATAAAGCTCACACGGAGCGTCATCACAACGCCATCATCCAATTGACTAAAGATGCGGGCGTTGACTTCATCATTAGCGATGACGAACAGTAAGATGACCATCGTCCCAACGATAATAATCAACCACCAGGGGATGCCAAAAAACACATGCACCCATGTCGTTTGTCGGGGGGCGGGACGTGCGTCTTCGTCGAGCGCCTCCGGCGGTGCAACGTATGTATCGTTCTCGTGTTGGATGGGATTTCGTTCTACCTGTAAAGCCATAGCGTAACCTTCGGTTAGTTGTTGGTTTTTAGTGTGGACTAAAAACCGCTTACTCTAGGAGGGTACAGGGCATAGATTGCCCCATACCCCAGTATTGTTTCTGGTTATTCTTCTTCGCCAGTATCAGCGAACCATTGGAGGTTGAGTTCAAGCAAGGTGCCGTCGGCTTCCATGCTGGCAAGGGCGGCGTTGATGGGTTCAACGAGATCGCTACCCATCGGGAAGATGAAGCCGAGTTCTTCGGCAGCCTTGAGCGCCTCACCGACGATCTTCACGTCATCGGGGTTCGCGCCGACATAGCCTTGCCCGGCGACATCGTCCATGATGACACCATCGACATCACCCGCGATAAGGGCGAGAACGGCGATTTGGAAGGTGTCGAAGGCCAGGATACGGTCGCTGCCTTCACCGAGGAGGTCTTCGGCGGTGAAGAAGTTAGTGGTGCCGGGTTGCACGCCGATGGTGAAGTCTTCGTTGGCTTCAAATTCTTCAAAGCTGGCGAAGCGGTCTTCGTCGGCGCGTGTGAGCAGCACTTGTTCCAGGGTGACA
>DAOTTT010000223.1:0-11846 GCA_034437635.1 Anaerolineae bacterium
CCTGAGTAGTTACAATGATTTTATTATATCGTTTATTGACTACACGAAGAACACTTAAATAAAAACTAAGTGTTGCTTGACTAGATTTTTAAAACGCTTACAATACCTAATGAAAATTAGGTAGGCAAATTGTGACTGAACAAGAAAAAAGTGAAGCGCAAACGCGCGTGCTAGACATGGCAGAACAGCTTTTTATGGAGCGTGGGTATCCGGGTGTCAAGCTCAAGCACATTGCAGATGCGCTCGACATTAAACAAGCCTCTCTATACTATCACTTCCCCGGTGGTAAACAAGCGATGTTCACGGCAGTTGTGCGGCGAGCATTGCAACGTCACCGTGATGGTTTGGAAGAAGCGATTAAAGAAGCGGGTGATGATTGGCAAGCACAAGCGCGTGCTATCGCTCTTTGGATTATCTCTCAACCGCCGATGGATTTGTTCCGCATGGTGAATTCTGATCTACCGGCCATCAGCAAAGAAACTGCCGATCAACTGATGTGGGAGTCATTTAACACGATGATTTTGCCCTTACAGCGTATCTTCGCCTATGCCAACACCCATGACGATGTGCGCCAGCAAGACCCCGGTTTGATGGCGGGCATGTTTATCTCGATCATCAGCGGCGTGCAGCAAGTGCGCGATGAATGGAGCGAGATGTCCAAGTATGAGATGATCGACCAAGCATTAGACGTAATGATCTATGGCATGAAAAAACGCTAAGTTTTTTTTGAAAAGACAACCTAACTAATTTTAGGTTAAGCAACAAGGAGTAGTGTACATGCAGTTTCCAAACGCCAGCGGGACGAATTTACATGGGCAAACTTTTAATCTGCCGCAAGACCTCACCGGGCAGCTCAACATCGTTACGTTAGCGTTTACACAGTGGCAACAACCGTTGGTTGATACATGGGTCGCGCCGCTGGAAAAACTGGTGCAGGCTAACCCGATCATCGCATTCTACGAGATCCCGACGGTGTACCCGATGAATTGGTTAAGACGGCGGTGGTTGGACGGCATCATGCGGGCAGGCATCCCCGATGACGCAGTACGCGCCCGGACGATCACCATTTATGTGGATATTGAAGAATTTCTAGCGGAAATCGGTTTACCCAACCCGCATAATATCTACACCTTAGTTATCGATCGCTCCGGCCATATTTACTGGGGCATCGCCGGGGAGTATCGCCCAGAACACGGTAACGCAATACAAAACGCAATCACGGAACAAAGGATATAGGGAATCATGGATCGAACAATCGTCGCGGAAAATCTCGTCAAAGAATACGATAAGGGTTTTAAGGCGGTGGATGATGTCTCATTTATCGTTGAGTCGGGCGAAGTCTTCGGCTTCTTAGGGCCAAACGGCGCAGGCAAATCGACAACAGTCATTATGCTGACGACGCTGGCCTTGCCCACAAAGGGACAAGCACGGGTCGGCGGCTTTGATGTCGTCAATCAAGCCAGTGATGTCCGCCGGATTGCGGGCGTAGCGTTGCAAGAGATCGGCTTGGATCCGTTGATGCGCTCGCGTGAATTGCTGGAACTGCAAGCCCACCTTTTCGGCATGTCGAAAAAAGAAGCGAAAAAACGCGCCGATGACCTGCTGAATATCGTCAAACTTACAGAATTTACTGATCGCCCCGTCGGGAAATACAGCGGAGGTATGCGCCGTCGCCTGGACCTGGCGCTGGCACTTGTCCATGAACCCGCGATTCTCTTTTTGGATGAACCAACAACCGGACTTGATCCAGCCAGCCGCCGCGACATCTGGGAAGAAGTACGCCGCCTGAACCGTGAACGCGGCATGACGATCTTCCTCACAACGCAATACCTGGAAGAAGCCGACGAACTGGCCGACCGCATCGCCATCATTGACGAAGGTGAAATCGCCGCAGAGGGCAAGCCTAGCGTCCTCAAAGCGGAGCTTGGTACTGAATCGATCAACGTGGAGTTTGATACTGTCGAAATCGCCGAGCAAGCCAAAAACGAATTAGAAGATAACGAAAACCGCATCCAGCTTGACCGCAAAACCGTGCGCTTATATCTGCCTAACGCCGCCAGCGCCGTGCCACAAGTGGTTAATCGCCTAGAGCAAGCCGGGTTACGGTCAACATCGCTCACGCTCACACAGCCCACGCTCGATGACGTGTTCTTGAAAGTGACCGGCCAACGCTTTACCCAAGAGACCGAACAACAACAGCCCGCATAAGTGTCGAGGAGCATATAAAAATTATGGCAAGCATTACACAGAGCGCACCGCAGCGCAATCTACGTGAGGACACGACGACCAACATGCCGATCATCGGCCAAATTTTGATGATGACCCGCCGCAGCCTGTATACATTGCTGCGCACGCCGGAAGCCATCATCCCCAATTTGATAATCAGCGCGTTTTTTCTATTGGTGTACGACTCGGCGTTAGGTGGCATCACGGAATTTCCGGGAACGCCACTAGCCGGGGTGGATTATCTGGCGTTTACGCTGCCCGTCGCCATCATCAGCGCATCGCTCAACGCGCCAGCAGGCCAAGCGATGGTGCGCGATGTCGAAAGCGGCTACTTTGATAAACTGCTGCTCACGCCTATCAGCCGCAGCGCCTTGCTGCTCGGCCACATCATCGCCAGCGGCATCGTGATCTTGGCGCAAACCGCTTTGATTATCGGCATCGCCTTTTTGATGGGACTCCGCCCAGAAACTGGCTTTCTCGCCATAGCGATTATCTTGGGCTTCTCGTTGATGATTGGCATGGGGTTTGGCGGGTTTACGGTCGGGGTCGCCCTGCGCACAGGGAGTGCCGCCGCCACCCAGGGCGCGAGCTTTATCTTCTTCCCGCTGACATTCCTCACGACGACATTTGTCCCGCTGGAAACCCTGCAAGGGTGGATCCAAACCGTCGCCAAGGTCAACCCAATCACCTATATTTTGGATGCCAGCCGCGAGGTGTTGATTTATGGTTGGGATACGCAAATTGTCGCTATTGGCGTGCTGGCCTGTGTGGTGTTGAGTGCGGTGCCGTTCTTCTTCGCGCTGTTCAGCTTACAAGCCCGCACCCGGCGCAAGTAACGATTATTTAGCGGCGCAACGTCCACGCTTCATTGCCATATTTTTCTGCTTCGATGCGCTCGACATCAGATTCTTCGTCTGGTGTGAGCGCATCTTGGATGAACATCATGTCGAATTGTTCTTCAAACCCGGCTATGAGCGCATGGACGACCGTATTCCAGGGGATAATCTCACCGATAGCATCCTGTAATGTCGCGGCCCGGCGGCGCACCATCATCTTGGCGGCATCGCGTTTTTGCGGCGTATCGAAGGCCAGCACGTCACAAATGCGCGTCACATCCCCATGAATTGGCAGCGTACCATGTTGCAAAACACCGCCCTTACGCCGCAGTTGTGCGCTGCCGACCAGCTTACGACCGTCCGACGTTGTGATCTCATAATGGGACGGCACCTCAAAGCAGACCGGCCCCATGTGCTGCATACGGCCTTCTTTGCGCTCTGCTGCTGTGTACAGATGCAGCCGTTCTAGGCCGTGCATCAAAGCACCACTGATGCGGCGATAGCTTTCGATAATGCCACCCGCTGCCATCGAATGATTATCCGGGAAAGCGATGCTATACGTCAGTTCGTTAATGTGCAAAATAGCACGGCCACCCGTTGCCCGGCGTACAAGATGCCAATCTTGCCGCGCAATACGCTTTGGGTCAGCGTCACGCGCCGTTTGGCCGTATCCAAGCGATAGGCAGCCCGGCTCCCAGGCATAGAAGCGCAGCGTCGGCAGTACATCCCCGGCGATGACAGCATTCATAATTGCTTCGTCAACAGCCATGTTGCGTTGTCCAGTCGTCGGTTTGTCGATGATTAGGCGATATTGACGCATAATTTAACTCACCCTATACTGTGCTTGAACTGTGATGGTAACACGAATGCCCTATGGATAACCAAGAACGCTTCAAACGTCCTCAACCAGAGGACGAAAACGATCCGAATAAAACCGTTAAAAGTCCCGCTTGGCAAGATATCCCTGCCGTTCAATTGTACGAAGTGCCACTTGATGCGAAATCGGCACAAGCGGTCATGGCAACGCCAGAGCGCACCAGCCCACCGCCACCGCCACCACTATCCCGGCAATCATCGGCGCGGCAACGGGTACGCCGTCGGCAAGCCCGCAACCGCGCCAAAGGCAGCGAATGGGCTTGGGTCATCGTCGCAACAGCCATTGTCGGCATTGTCATCCTGATCGGTATGGCTTCTGTCATCTTACTGCAAGGCAGCAACGGAGAAAAGCCTTTCATCCCCACCGCTACACTGGACGTAGCCGCCCTACCCCCCGCCGTTGATTTCCGCGATCAGCAGCCCGTCAACGCGGCGGATGCGCAAACAGGCGACCTCATTCTATTGAGCGATGGCACGCCCATTGAGCTTAAGCCCTGGGATGGTACATCACGCTTTACAATCCTGGCGATGGGCATCGACCGCCGCCCTGGGGATACCTCATTAGCCCATCTCACCGATACGATGATGCTCATCAGCATTGATCCGGTTGCACAGACAGTCGGCATTTTGAGCATTCCGCGTGACCTGTGGGTGTCTGTGCCGGGCTACGCCAACCCACAGCGCATAAACACGGCGATGGTCTTGGGCGAAGTCCGCTCGCCGGGCAGCGGGCCACAACTCGCTATGCAAACTGTACAGAACAACCTCGGTATCCGCGTGCATGAGTACCTAATGCTGGACTTCCAAGCGGTGGTTGACCTTGTGGATGCCATCGGCGGTATTGAGGTTAGCATTGATTACACCATCAATGATCGCACCTACCCGGATATGAATTACGGCTATGATCCGTTTTATCTAGCGGCAGGCACACACCAACTCAACGGCTTAACGGCGCTCAAGTTTGCCCGCACCCGGCACGGGGATAACGACCTTGAACGCGCCCGCCGTCAGCAGCAGGTCATCTATGCCGTGCAAGATCGCATTACCAGTGTTGATGTACTGCCCGGCCTCATCGTGCAAGCGCCCAATCTGTTGCTTTCGCTTGAAGACAACATCAAGACCGGGCTAAACTTGGACGAGATGATTCAGTTGGCATGGTTTATCAAGGATGTCCCGCGTGATAGCATCACCACCAACGTGATTGATTACGCCTATGTGCGTAATTACACCACACCTAACGGCGAGCAGGTCTTGCTCCCGGTGCGGGAACGTTTAGCGAATTTGATGATCGACACCTTCGGGGAAAATTACTCTGGGTAAACAAGAAGCCGATTTCGTTGTTTTGAAATCGGCTTTATTCTTCTCCTACATCCTTTGGCAACAATGTAAAATATTCTGCATGTGCGGGCACAATTATACGAAAATCTCTCTCATCAAATGTACAAATATGATTGATTTTTAGTCTTTCAGCCATCGCAGTGATACAAGCATCAGCAAAATCTAGCTCCGCTGACTGATATTGACTCATAATCTCTATTGCCCGTTGAAAATCTGAAAAATTCATTTCAACAAGTGGCAAATCGTTATCAGCTAGAATTTCACCTAGTTTTATAACGGCTTTGTAACCGCCAAGCTCACGTAGCATATACATAACTTCTGGCAAAATAACAGTAGGTAGGCGCAGCCGATATGCAAGGCTATTGGAAATAAACCGATAGGCTTTTTGATGATGACGATCAGACGGATATGCCAGAGCAATTAAAAAATTCGCGTCAACAAGTGCATCATTCATCTGAATTTTTCACTTGCCCTCGCTGCCATTTTTCTAGCAAATGCTTTTTATATCGCGCTCGGCTATTTATTGATGCATCAGGATCGTTTTTCCACTCAATATCGGCTTCTTTCATCCTTTGCGCAAGTGCTAATGCCCACTTGTTATCATGTTGAGATGACATAAAACGAGAAGATAAGAACACGCGCAACAATTCATCTATGGATTGATTGTATTCAAGCGAGAGCGCATTTAGTTGTGCAGCAATTGTTTCATCAACTTCAATGACAGTTTTCGCCATTTTCTTATACCTATTGATGGACTTCATATGTAAAAAGTATAACAAAAAAAAGACGATCTCAGTTGAGATCGTCTGAATGAGTACACACCCGCCGTGCCGTGTGACGCTACTGTTCGAAGCCTGCATTCGCAGGTGGGTCCTCTCATGCAGTTTCGGTCTTGGCTCAGGCCTATCACCTACACTCCATATACGAAGTCCCATTAATCGGGTGTTGGCTCGATACGTTTCACGCCATCACGTATCACGACAGGATGCTATAGTTATAACACTCTAACATTAGCCTGTAAAGCCTGACATCTGTCATGTTTTCCTGTATTAATCGGCGCGGAGCATCGCCGCTAAGAACGGCTCACGCTCTGCGGGTGTCATCCAGCGCGGACGGCCTAAGCCCTCAATCATGCCTGGATGCAATGCTACATTACGCACTATCCCATCATAGATGATGACTTCATCCATGAAGAACTGGACTTGTGCCGCCCCGGTTTGGTCAAAGTAGAGATTGCCCATGCCGTAATGGATGAATGTCTCGTCGTAAAAGTCAAATGTCTGCGGTTGGTGCGCCTGTGTGCCGATGACGACATCCGCGCCGAGTGCCGCGACTTGCTGGAAGTGATACACCTGGCGTTCAATCGGCTGTGGTTGATCGTATTCCGCATATTGCACCGTGACGATCACCACATCATGCGCGGCCTTCAACGCCGGGATCGTCTCTGTGAGCCAGTCCATTTCGCAGAAGGTCGCGCCGGGGGTGTCGGCTGTCGCCAGCGCGTAATCTGGCCCGTTCCAGTTGCACGCCAGCAACGCCACCGTGCCCACGTCCGTTTCCAAGATCAACGGTTCACGCGCAGCGGCCAACGTCGCGCCACCGCCCACCATGAGCATACCTGCACCGTCGTAAAAATCCAACGTGCGCTGGTAAGCGTTAAAGCCGTAATCGTTGTTATGGTTGCCTGTAAGCTCCACAATGTCTATATCAAGGCGCTCAAGCAAGGCAAAGTGCGCATCTTCCGCACACAGACCACCGATAACGGGTTCGTCGCTCTCCGGGCAGCGCGGTGCGAAGCTCACTTCATTACTGATGTGAAAGTAATCCGGGCGTTGTACTAAGGCTTCAATGCCGGAAGCCGCCCAGGGGATACCGTTGATGTTGATCGCCTCGCGTGTGCGGCGGGAAATCGCCGTTACACCACTGAACAAGATGCGCGTCATCACAGCCGGATCGTAAGACGACCCCGGCGCGACAAACGGATAGGCGCTTAAGTCTTGGTCAAGCGGTAGCAGACCATCCACCAACAGCAGCCGTAAGCGTGGCGTAATCGCCCCTAAGGGTAAAAGCGTGAAGGCATCCACATTAGCCTGCAAATAGGCTAAAAGCGCGGCATCATCCGGCACAGTAACCGTCTGTGGGTTGACCGTCGCGCCCATCGCTTGCAATGTTGCTTGATCGCGTGCTGTCAACACCAGGTCAAAATCCAGCGCCCCGGCGTAGATGCCCAACAAACGCGGCATCGGGAGGTCATATGGCACACCCCGGAAAGCGGTAACGGGCAACAGCAGATCAACCACGCCGCTGGTATCAAATGTATGGGCGATTGTGGGCAAATCTTGGGCGGCATCATTAGGGAACGCCGCCGTGTAAAAAGTCAAATAAGCTTCCAGATGCGAAGCCCAATACGCATCGACGTGCTCGCCTTCCGGGTAGACCGTGTACTGATGCTCAATTCCGCGTTCGGTGAGCGCCTCGTGCATCAGATCAAAGCCGTATTGCGCGTAATCGTCCGCGCCACGATCCAACCAGATGCGCAGCGTATCCACATCGGGCGCGGTCGCTGCTAAGTTGAGCGGGTTAAATTCTTCTGGAAAATGACCAGGGTCAAAGAAGGCGCTATGTCCACCCACCACGCTAAACATCTGCGGGAAGCGCAACGCGATATTAAATGCCCAAAATCCCCCGCGAGAAATACCGCCAATGGCACGCCCGGCGCGGTCTTGGCTGACAGCAGTTGAAGATTCGATATACGGCATAAATTCGCTCAACAGCATATTGCTCCATGTGACCGTGCCCGTAAAGCGATTTTCATTAGCAATCCACGAGCCAAAGGGCATCGCCACCACCACCGGCGGGAACGCCCCACCGACAATGCCACGATCCAGCACCGACGCAATCCCCAAAGACGGCCAATGCTCATGGCTGCGGTTAGAGCCATGCAGCAGGTAGATCACCGGGTATGTGCTTGTCGCGTCGTAGCATGGGGGCAAATATAGCGCATAATCCATCGTGCGCTCTAAGATGGCGCTGTTATAGGTGCTATTTTGGAGTGTGCCTGTCGTCTCGCCACAGGTTAAGTCAGCCGCCGGGCGCACCCCGGCGACTATTAGAAAAACAAGTCCATATAAAAAACAGCGCGTCATATGGGCTTATTCGTCGTCATCTTCCTGCGGCGGGTTAGAGATGATGAACAGTTCTTCAAGCTGTCCGTCTTCCGGCAAAGACGGCGCACCCGCCATCACATCGCTGCCCGTCTGCGTCTTGGGGAAAGCGATCACCTCGCGGATGTTCGGCGCATCGGAGAACAGCATCGCCAAACGGTCGATGCCCCAGGCGATCCCACCGTGCGGCGGCACCCCATACTCGAACGCCTCCAAAATGTGGCCGAACTGTTCTTTAGCGTGTTCCATCGTCTGCCCGATGAGCGGGAAAATTTTCTCTTGCATCTCGCGTTGATGAATACGGATACTACCGCCTGCAATCTCGTAGCCGTTGCACACCAAGTCGTATTGTGTGCCGCGTGCCTTGCCGGGGTCCGTATCCAGCAGTTCGATGTCTTCCGGCATGGGCGCGGTGAACATATGCTGGCTTGGGTCCCAACGTTGATTTTCTTCATCCCAGTAGAACAGTGGGAAGTCGATCACCCAGGCAAACGCCAACATAGTCGGGTCGGCCAAGTCGAGATACTCTGCCAAATGACGGCGCAGCTTATCCACTGCCGCATAAACGATTTCATCTTCATCGGACGTAAACAGCAGGATGTCACCCGGTTCGGCTTCCATCACCTCGAATAGTTCGAGTTTCTGCTCCACGTTGAAGAACTTGCCGATTGGCCCTTTGACCTCGCCTTCTTCATCCAGCGGCAAGGCCATCCATGCCAAGCCCTTCGCGCCAGCCTCAGCCCGTACCATGTCCTCTAAGCTCTTGAGCAACTTCTTGAGCTTTTCGCCGCTCAGTTGTTTTTCGTTATCGTTAGGGTCGCGGTAAAGCCCCGGTGCGCGGATCGCTTTGACTTTCTTACCCGCTTCGACGTTTTTGGCAAAGACGGCAAAGCCACTCTTACCCGCAATCGCGCTGACATCCACCGCTTCCATACCATAGCGCAGGTCGGGCTTATCACTGCCGTATTTTTCCATCGCTTCGTGGTAGGTCAAGCGAGGGAAAGGCCGCCCAAAGAGCGTCTTTTCCGGCGCGATGCGCTCTACCAATTCCAGCGCCAAGCCTTCGTTGAGTTGGATCACGTCCTCGCGCTCAACAAAGCTCAGTTCCATGTCAAGCTGGGTAAACTCCGGCTGACGCTCACCGCGTAAGTCCTCATCGCGGAAGCACCGGGCAATCTGGAAGTATTTTTCGTACCCGGCCACCATCAACAACTGCTTGAGTTGCTGCGGGCTTTGTGGCAGCGCGTAGAATTTACCCGGTTGTAGGCGGCTGGGCACCAGGAAGTCGCGTGCGCCTTCCGGCGTGGTCTTAAACAGCATCGGCGTTTCGATCTCTACGAATGATTGGCCGTCTAAATAATCGCGGATGAACTTGATCGTTTTGTGCCGGGTGATGATGTTATGCTGCATACGTGGACGGCGTAAGTCTAGGTAGCGATACCGCATCCGCTCGACTTCTTTTTCGTTGCCATCTTGGTTAATGTAAATCGGCGGTGTCTTGGACGGATTAAGCACAGCGATGGTATCCGCCATCACATCAATGATACCTGTCTTTAGCTCCGGGTTCTCGGTTCCCTCCGGGCGGATGCGCACGACACCTTGCACTTGTAATACGTACTCACTCCGCGCAGCACTGGCGATCTCATGCGCGTTCGGCGCGGATTCGGCATCAATCACAACCTGGGTAATCCCCCAACGATCGCGCAAATCAATGAAGATCAGCCCGCCCTGGTCGCGGCGACGATTAACCCAACCGGCCAGCGTAACGGCGTTACCAGCATGTTCTTTGCGTAGTTCACCACAGGTATGTGTTTTCAGCATGAGTCTCTCGCTCCCTGGTTGAATGAAATTAGCCCAAAGGATAACATGCAGGCGGTTATAAATAAATACCTGGAACCAATCCTTGAGCATGAGCGACTATAAGATTATATCGATCACAATCGAAAGGATGTTATGATGATTAACTGGATTATTGGCTTGATAACAGCCCTTGTGTTGGGCTTCTTGGGGCTTTTTTTCATAGTGGAAAGTGACACAACCGCCGAACCACCCGAACCCGATACCATTGTTGTCAACTTGGCGGGCACAGTCACCGGTACCATTGACGACTGCGCGTTTGATGGCATCTGCGCGTTTATCATTGATGACAAAACGGAGGTCATCTGGGCCAACGGCATGATGCAATGTCTGGGGTCAATGGACAATGACATTACCATTGGCGACCAAGTCGAAGTCTATGCGGAAGTGCCCCTCAACACGACACGCGGCAGCCAAGTGACCATCTGCACGGGCGAAGAATACTACATCCGCAAAAGCTAATCCGCATCTTGGAGGGGTTCGGCGCGGGGGGTCATGATGATGTAATCAAAGCCGTTCATGCGCACCCGTTCGGACTCCTCATAGTTAATGGTGATGGCGCGGTTGACCGCGACCGGGAAGAACTGCGCCCGTAGGACGATCAAGCCGAAGTCTTGCGCATCGAGCATCCCCACCAGTTCGGTGCTGTCGTATTGCCCGACATCATCCAGAATTTTAAGTACAACCGGGTTCGTGATGACATCCCGCCCAGTGGCGAAGCTAAAGCCTGCTTCTTCGCTCAAGACGAGCGTGTCATCCGGTATGGCTTCGATCAATGCCACGATGCGATCCCCCTCGGCGCGGTCTTCCGCCATGAGAAAATGGCCGATCTGCGCATAAGCCAGGGTGATATACCCATCAGGATCGTAAAAACCGAACCCGGTGTTATCTTCCACGCCCATAATCTCAGCGACCGGGGCGAACGCGCCCGTTGTCGGCGTGTGGAAAACCCCGCGCCCATATCCCATGTAGAGTAACGGAATAATCACAAGTCCGGCCATTAGCGCGGCAGGTTTTGCGGGCTTAAGCGGGGTGATAATCCAGCGCGAAAGATAATTTTGCCTAAAGCGCCATGTACCCGTGAGTGTGCGCACCGCGAATAGCCCACTCAAAATTGCCATCGCCGCGACCACCGTCGCATAATAACTATCGCCAGCGCCCCATGTCCCGGCGCTGTTCGCGTTGAGTACCAATGTGGCGACAAACCAGGGCGTATAGATCGAAATCCGGTCGAAATACACCTCATAGACAACCATCAACGCCGCCGGAATGAGTAGCCATAAGTGCGTGCGGAAGAACGTCTGGAGCAAACCGAGCGCCTGCTGTGGGTCAAAGTCTTTGACGTTAGCGACGATGGTCTGCGTCCACCAATGCCCATCGGTGAAGACCGTCAAGCCGAGGAAGATACCCCCACCGACAACGGCAAACCCCGCACCCCACACAATCGCCCGGCGCGGATTGCGGATAAACAAAAAGGCTAAGGCCGCTAGCGCCGTAAATGCGGCTAGCTGTTTGGTGTATCCGGCCATGATGAGCAAAGCAAAACCCG
>DAOTTT010000224.1:0-9580 GCA_034437635.1 Anaerolineae bacterium
ATCGCTACTGCATGCCTCTACACAAATCAGACGGTTACAGCTACCAGAAAGGAGAAGCGGCTTCCTCCACCCGCTAAAGCAGGTGGTTTCCGCCGCATAATTTCGATGAAAGCGTCTCGGAACTTATCGCGGAAGGCACCACATTTGACGCGGTATTGAGTATCAACGATGCCGGGAGTTATGGCGCGATCCAAGCGTTAGAAGAAGCGGGCATCCCGCCGGAAGATGTGTTTATTGCCAGTGTAGATGCCGAGCAACGCGCCGTTAATCACATCCGCCAAGGCTATTACATCATCGGTTCGTTGACCGTAGGCCGCCAAGCGACCGCCTTTTCCGCTGCGGACATCACCGTGCAAATGCTCGCCGGTGCGCGTGTCCCACAGACAATCACCATCCCAGGGGGCAATGTTATTACCGTAGAAGATTTGGAAAGACAAACGTAGGGTCGCTTTCCCTGTGGATAAAATCAAGCTATTATGTGTGCAAAGAATCATGCTATTGGGGAGCATTAGATGAGACTAAGAGTTTTTATCTCACTGTTCGTTGCGGGCTTACTCCTAAGCCTGACGGCACTTGGCAGTATCGCGCAAGATGACGCGATCATTACCTTAGAGGAAACCGGGCGGATCGACGACGATAATCCCTTCGACCGCTATACATTCGATGTGACGGAAAACGGCAGTTACATCGTGCTGGATATTGTATCCGCCGACCCGGAAGATCCGCTCGACACCGTGTTATATCTCTTGGATGAGGATAACAACATCCTTGCAGTCAACGACGACCGCAAAGACGGCGAACCGGGCGACTTGACCTCTCACATTGAATTCCCGCAGGCCGAAGCCGGGGAGTATAGCGTTATCGCCACTCGCTATAAGGACATCGAAGGCACGGCTGAGGGCGATTACGCCCTGACGGTTGAAATCTTGCCCCCGCGTGATGTGTCAATCGCGTTCGATACCTCGCCGGAGGGACTCGCGGCAGCCGGTTTCCCGGATTTGGAACCCGCCGATACCGCACAATGGACCATCCTCGCCTACTATGGTGCGGATAACAACCTAGAGCAAGACATCCTCGAAGACCTTAAAGAATTTGAGGTCGCCGGGGGCAGTACGGAGGACGTGCGTATTTTGATGATCCTCGACCGCCATCCAGAGCACTCCGCTGCCAGCGAAGACTGGTCAGGGGCGCGGTTGTACGAAGTCACCCAAGCCAACCCCGACGACCCCACCGATGGCGAAGCACTACAAATTTCTTCCGAAGAACTCGCCATCTTTGACGGGGAGATTGTCGATAGTGGCGACGGCGAATTGTTCGCGCAGTTCTTGGTGTGGGGCATCAGCAATTACCCCGCAGAAAACTATATTGTCACTATCGGCAGTCATGGCGCAGGCTGGCGCGGCATTTCCACAGATGACAGTTGGCCGGATGGCAAGACCATTATCAGCTTGCCGGAACTGCGCGAAGCCTTCAGCCTGGCACAGAACACCGCCGGTATGGATCGTATGGATATGCTCATCACGGATGCGTGCTACATGAGCAGCGTTGAATTCCACGATGTCGCGGCGGATTACTTCTTGTATTCATTGGCCTCGCCTGAAGTCACCGTGAACCCCGCCCATGATATGACTTTGCTCACCACACAGTTACAAGTGTTAGCCAGCGGCGGTAGCATCGCTAATGAGGCCAACACCGAACAAAGCTTTAGCGATGTGATCGACACCGAAGATATTGAAGCCGACGCGCAAGCAGAAGACATTGACGAGACAGCCGGTATCCTCGGTGAGCAACTTTCCCAAAAATACATTGGCGAAGACATTTTAACTGTGCCGGGTACTTTGCCCGCATTCTTAACCAGTGCTATCACGGACTTAAGCCGCTTTGGTGAAGTCACCGATGCCGTGAACGCCTTCGCCGCATATGTGCGCGAAGACCCGGTTAATCGGGGTGCGGTGTTGGGGCTTTCCCGCGCTAACGCTTACTTCTACCCCGGCCAGAGCGACGGCAGCGACCTCGTAGACCTGGGGAGCTTGATGCGCGGCGTGATCGACAACCTGGACCCAGTGCGTGATGCTGAGTACATCAATCTCGCCCAAAATGTGACCGACGCGCTAGGCGAAGCTGTGCGTTATGCCGATGGCGGTGATCTCGTTTCCGCACGGGTTTCGACCTATCACAATATCTACTTCCCGGAGAAATCGAACGAATTCGACATTGCTTACTTCTCCGACAGTGAACTAATCGAGTGGGGCGCAATGTTGCGCGACTACTTCAACTCACAAACCCGCCAAGTATGGGACTTGGACGAGTCCACCTTTAGCTTCCACGAGCCAGTCACCCCGCGCTTGACATTCACCAGCCGCCTACCAGAACAAGGTGTCATCAGCACACAAACCGGGCTAAACCTCAACACAGAGATCATCAGCCGTAATATCGCTGTAGGGAACTGGACGTTTGATTACATCCGCGAAGATGGCACTGTTCAACGTTTGGCAGAACGCCGCATCGCCCGGCCCATCCGCGACGAAAACGGCAACACCGTGCGCATCAACGACTGGCAACCGGGACTTAAAGAAACCACCATCACCTGGGATGGCAAGGTGGTGCAACTGAGCGACGGCGAAACAACGAACTTTGAACTCGTCGTGCTGGAAACAGACACCGCCTTTATAGACGGGCGTTATCGTCAACCGGGCAGTGAGACATGGAACAACGTCACGCTCATCTTTGGCCGCGACGATGGCGGCGACACCTCACGCGGGCGCTATCAACAGGCACGCGCTACCAACCCCGAAACAGGCGCAACCGCCGTTGTGGAAATCCCGGTTGGCTCCGAGTTCCAAGCATTGAACTATACCGTTGGCGATAATGGCCGCGTGATCGAAACACCGGGCAACATCTACACCTTTAACCCGGATACGCTCTTCTGGGAAGAAACACCCGCCCCCAGTGGTGAATATCAAATCGTACTGACCCTGACGACGTTCAGCGGTGAGGAAACCACCACCCAGATTGACATCACCGTTGATAACGAAGGCGTGAACCCCGAACTGAACGCATATACTAGCCAAGGCTTGGGCTTCATCTACGCTTACCCGCAATCCTGGGCGTTCCCGGATTTCGCCGCCGCGCCGACAGGCAACCCCATTTTCATCACGGACGCGCCAGAAGAAAGCGATGTCTATCAGAACTTTGTCGTTTATCCGGTCATCAACGCCGACCTAACCCCGGACGATCTGCAAGTCGCCCTGGATACCATCGTCGAAAATTATGACCTACAAATTGACGATGAAATCGGCATCAACGAAGTCACCTTGCCGCTAGCAGGTGAAGGCGTACAGTTCGACTACTTCGTGACCGACAGCGACGGCGACTTACTGCGCGGGCGGGCCTTCGGCCAATACTACAACGTCAGCGGCAACTCGACGCGCTGGTTGTTCTTCGCAGCGGAGACAGACGACACGCCCGAAGTGCTCGATGAGATTTACGACACACTCCAGAGCACCTTACAACGCTTCGACCCGTCGGAGATCGCCGCCCGCGATACCGGCATCTGGAGATACGACAACACCGTCGCCAATACCACCCACCCGGTACGCGACGACTGGACGCTCAACATCGATGATCCTTGGCTGCGCTGGCAACCAGAAGATGGCGACGGCATTACCTACTTCGCCTCGCAGACCTTCCCGGTGAACCCCAATGACCCCGTAGAAGAAATCCTCGACGAGGTGTACGGCGCTTATGTGGAAGAATTCCTGTCTGATGTCGAATTCCTGGGCGAAAACCTGACCCTGACCGGACAATATCATACGTGGCACACACTGATCTACAGCGCCACATACGAAGATACGGCTGTACGTGGCCGCGTGTATATCACAATGGAAAACCAACAGGCTTACGCCATCTGGTTCCAGACCACAGACGACGAAGCCGGGCTAGAGACAATCGCCACCATCCTAGAGCCGAAAGTGGACGGTTACGAGATTGACGACGTACCGCTGGAAGAACTCGGCGTGCGGGCTAACGTCCCTAATTTAGGGCCTGAAAACACGTTCGCCGATGACGATGCCGAACCGGGTGCGCTGCTGCGCTATGATGGCCGTTCGCTGGTCATCCTCAACCGTTTGCCGAATTTCAACATCAACATCTCTCAGTTGACATTCGTCACGACGGATGAAAACGGCGACCTGATTAACTTCTACCAAGCATCAGACTTTGTAGAAGGCGACCTGAACAACGTCCGCCCGGCAGCCCGCGACTGCTATCAACTGTATGCGCAGGGTTATTTGTTGCCCGTCGCGGAGGATTACCCTGCCGAAATCTGTACATCACGTCAGGCTTGGGCACGGGTCCGCAACACCTTCTGGACGAGCGACACACCGGGGCAGACCTTCCAGGTACGGCGCGGGAATGACCTGATCGCCACTTGCTTGACCGTCCGTCCGACTGCGCCGGAAAACTACAGCGTGGATAATCCGAACAACATCCAGCGCGAGTGTCTGATAGACATCCCGAACTAAGCAGCACGGTCAAATGGGGAGACAAGTATCTCCCCATTTGTTTTTTACTAAAAATTTCTGTAACTACTCAGGTACATCCCGCATCGGCTCAAAGCCGATGGCTACACAAACGCTTGTAAGCCCATAAATGGGCTGTGTACATACTGATTAGCCCGTGAACGGGCTTTTCGGTGAGCTAGTCCCCGGTTTTGAACCGGGGCAGCGTGTAAATCACAGCATATCTGAGTAGTTACTAAAAATTTCTGAAAAAAATTTTATATTCTTCGTTTCGACCCAATGCAGAACGTATAATAAACTTGATGATGCTGTCTCCTAACTGGTGAAGGGTACCCTATGGTTTTCCGATATATAACAGCCGCTTTTGTTGCTATTGTGTTGATGGGCGTAGTGCCGTATGCGCGACAAAGTGACCCCATCTTTGGTACTATTCGCAACGATCAACCCTTCTTCGAGCAGCCGATTAACCTGACCGATAACGAAGCCGGGGCGACCATCGTCGCAGACTTGGAAGCGATCAACGGTAGCCTTGACCCACTGCTGTATCTGGTAGATGCGAACGGTAACATCGTCGCGGAAAATGATGATCGTGCCCCCGGCGACCTCAACGCGCAGATCATCTACGCGCAAACGCCCGCCGGGGAATACACGCTCATCGCTACGCGCTTCGGCGTGACGACGGGCGACACCATCGGCGACTTCCGCTTGGTATATTCCGTCGTCCCCGCGCAGGAAATCGAAGAAGCGTCCGATATTCTCTACGACGTGAGCGATGCCGCTTTGAGCGCGGCGGGCTTCCCGCAATTAGAGCAAAAACCAAAGGCTGAATGGACGGTTTTAGCCTATTATGGCGGCGACACCGACTTAGAAGCCGGGGTGATGAACGACCTCAACGAGTTCGAGATCGCCGGGGGCAGTACGGATACGGTGCGCGTCGTCGCCCTGCTCGACCGTAGCCCGGAGTTCAGCACGGCTAACGGCGACTGGCAAACTGCCCGCCTGTTTGAGATGAGCGCCGACATCAGCAACGACCACGAAACCAACGCCATCGCTACAATCGACACGCACCCCCTGGCCGATCTCGGTCGCCTAGATACCGGCAGCGGCGAAAACCTGGCGCGGTTTATGGTGTGGGCGATGAAAACCTACCCCGCAGAACGCTACGCCCTGGCTTTTGCCAGTCATGGTGCGGGCTGGCGTGGGGTCATCGCGGATGACACCGACCTCTATTCGCTGATCTCCGTGCCGGATTTACAACGCGCCCTCCGTACCGTCAGCGAAGCCACCGCCACCGACCGCTTCGACCTGCTCATTAACGATGCGTGTTCTATGGGTGGCGTGGAATATCACGCGGCGATGGCGGATTTCTTCGACGTTTCCATCGCTTCGCCGGAAGTCGTCGTCAACCCCGCGCTAGATATGGCGCTGTTGACGCGCACGCTCAACGATCAACCCGACATCAACTTGAACGCCCTCGGCACGATCTTAATCGACAAATACATGGACGAAGACATCGTTAATCGGCGCGGGTCGGATAACGCTTTCCTCTCGCACGCCGTCATTGACTTGGGCACAATTGACCCCATCGTGAGCGCCGTCAACGACTTTGCGGCGGTCGTCAACACGGACCCCGTCTTGTATAGCACCGCTATCGGCCAAGCCCGCACAACTGCTTACACATACAGCGTCTTTATCGGCGGCAGCACGACAATTGACCTGGGCAACTTCATGCAGCAGGTTATCGCCAACAGCACCGACACAGCCCTAGTGGATGCGGCGCGTAACGTCCTCCAGGCCATCGACTCCACGCAGTTATACGGGCGTGCCGGGGAAGCGGTGCAGAACCGCACCAGCTATTACAGCGTTTACTTCCCGGAAAAAAGCTCAAACTTCCAATCCGAATATCTGGATGACAGCCCACTCAAAGAATGGGGGCGGATGCTGCGCAATTACTTCAACGCCATCACGCCGCGTTTGTGGGTCGTCACAGATTCTGCGACGACCTATCATCCCCCCATCGCACCCGATGTAACCGTCACCCGTGTGTATCCGAGCGTCAGCAGCAGCGCCTTCCCGCCTACCATCAGCGTGGAGATCATCGGGCGGCGCATCGCCACCGGCGCGCTGACCATTGACGCAGTCAACCGTGACGGCACATCGTATCGCATCGTAGAAACGCCCATCTTGACGGAAGTTCTCTCAGAAGATGGCGCGGCCCTGGTCAACAGTTGGAAGTCCGGTGTCGATCAAGCGGTGTTCAACTGGTTGCCGCTGGAACTGCCCATCATCACCGATGGCAGCACAGCCGAACCGGAGTTCTTGCGGCGCACGGGCGACAACGCCGCCCTAGAAGGCCGCTACCGCGAACCCGGTAACGAAAGCTGGACGGACGTTTCGGTCATCTTTGACCGTAACGGCGTGTTCCAATCCGCGTTTAGCCGAGGCAGCACAGGCTCCCTGGCGGATACCACTATAGACCCCGACTCGGAGTTCCAAGCGTATCGTTATAACGTTACACCGGATGGCGAGCTTAAGGCGGAACCAGGCAACCTGTACATCTGGCCGGAAGACGGCCTGAGTTGGTCCAACCAGCCGACAGCTAGCGGTACCTATAACCTGGGCTTTTTGGTGCGGGCGTTCGGCGGTGTGAGCGGCTTCGACACCGTACAGATTGACGTAGACAACGACGAACCGCTTACCAACAGCATCGGCTATGCGGACATCAACTTAGGCATTAACTTCCAGCGCCCCGCCGGGTGGACACCCGTCATCGACCAGGGCAACTGGCTAACGACCACCAGCCCCGACGAGAACGCGATCATCAGCGTGTATTACTTCCGCTCCTTAGATAACGTCTTCCAGATCAAGAACGACGTACAGGAGCGTTACGGCATCGACCAGGTGTATTATTCCACACTGTACCGGGATAAAGGCGACCTGGCCTTGCTGTTTGACATCGGCTATCAACTGGACGACGGCAGCACATGGAGCGGGCGGGCAGTCGCCTTCCACCGCGAAACGGCGCTTGGTGGGCGGGGGTTGGTCTTCACGCTGGATACCCGCGACGGCTCCGCCATTGAAGCCGAGCGCGAAGCCCTCTTTAACGACCTGCTGGAAAGCATCAACTTCTTTGACGCGGAGCAACTCGCCAGCCTGGACACGTCACAATGGGAATACGCTTTCGTTAATCGGCGCATCCCCTACCCGGTGCGTACCCGTTGGGTGAGCACCATCGAAGGCGATTGGACGGTACACCGGCCACCTGTAGGTAACGCGGGGCGCTTGGCCGCTATCGCCTTAATCGATGGCACTGATCCACTGGTGGCGCTTGATCGCCTGTTGGCGCAGTACGGCATCCCACAGAGCAGCGCAACCTACCGCCAATACAACGGCGAATATCACGACTTTGAGACGGCACAATACACCATCAACCGCGATGGGATCACCGTCATCGGGCGTTTGTACGTGGCGGACATCAACAATCGTCTATACGCTATGCGCTTTGAAACGCCGAATAACGCCACCGCCGATGAGGTCTTCCGCTATACCTTCGAGCCGATGCTAGACGGCCTCGCCCCACCCGGCAGCGCCAATTACGTCAGCGGCAACCGCTCCGCTTATGTGAAGTCGGCCATCGTCACCGCAGACGACATCTGCCGTGATATTGAATGGGATACGATCTGCTATGCAGATCGTCAAGGCGAGTCATTACGCGCTATCTATCTGGAAAATGATGAACTCGTCGCCCGTGAACTGAACGACAACAACAGCTTAGATGGCATCGTCGCCTTCCAAGTTGGTACATTGCCGGATGGCGGCATTGACCCCTTCAGCGTGGCCGTGTTGAACATCCAGGCGAATTTGCCCAACGCTAACGAAGGCGACGATGTAAAGCTCATTTTCTTCGGCGGCGCGACTGTGTTCAATGAGGCCGCCATCCCACCGGGGACGGTGCGCAACATTGAGATGGTCAGCAATCCAGAGTCCGAAGCGGAACGCTTTAACATGCGCTACTTGCCCGCCCCCGACGCTTACATCAACGGCGCGTTTGATCCAGGCGAAGTGGTGGAAGTGGTAGGCCGCACAGAGGACGGGCGCTGGGTGCGCGTCAAAGTGCCCAACGACCCCGCCCGTACCGGCTGGGTGGTGCGGCAATTGCTGCTCCCGGCGACGATTGACCCGGCAAATATCAGCTTTGCGGAATACAACGCATGGCAAGCACTGCCCATCAGCGACCCCCTGCGCCCGTATTACAGCAACATGCAAAACTTTGAAATCTACGTGACACAAGGAGGCGTAGAACAAGACGCGCTCAACGGCGTGTTGATCCAAACGTCGCCCAGTGCGCAGACGATACGCCTGGGCATCAACGGCGCAGTCTTTGAGGTCGCCGGGGGATCGCTGTTCTTCTGGCAAGCGGCAGTCAACGGCTTAGAGACGGTCAGCAGTGCCGAACAAGAGGAAATCTTCGATGATACGCTAGCACGGCGACGGCCTAGTGGTTGGTCGTCGGAAGTCCTCAGCGGTTCCGTGCGCATTCAGCTTGTCGGCACAGGGTCAAACATCCAGCAGCCCGTCACAGTGACATCCGTCGCCGGGACGCAAGTCTCGTTCAATGCGGATGGCAGCCTCAACCTGAGCGGCGTAGGCAGTAGCGCCATCGGCAATGCCCTAACGAACACCTTGCTCACGGCAGGCTTGACCGATGACGAACTCACCGACCTCCTCAGCAGCCAAGAGGCGCTCGACAACCTGGACTTGCTCACGACATCGGCGCTTGGCTTGTACTTCTTGAATAGCGTGGATGTAACGACGCTCGATCAATACACATTCACGGAGGAGTCATTGTTCGATTTCGTGTTCGGCGAGGCCGGGGCGGAGGACGAGTAGAGGCGGATAGCAATCCGCCCAACACCCAATGTTGGAGGTCACGGGCGCATCACGATCACACATCATGTCCCGTAGGGGCGGATGGTAATCCGCCCAAAATCCAATGTTTGAGGTCACGGGCGCATCACGATCACACATCGTGACCTGTATGCACGGATGGTAATCCGCCC
>DAOTTT010000225.1:0-7885 GCA_034437635.1 Anaerolineae bacterium
GGGTAAAGGCGACTCAAGCAGCGCGTTCACCGCCACGACACCAGCCACAGCACTCGCCGCACTGCTGCCCAAACCACTCGCTAAGGGCAAGCCCTTGCTGATATGCAAATCAACCCCCCATGTCGCGTTGATCTGTTCTAAGAACGCCATCGCCGCGACCGAAGCGGTATTCTTCGCCGGGTCACGCGGTAATAAGCCATCATCACCATGAATAGCGGCAATGCGTACACCGGGTTCGTCACAATACACCGCGCGGACTGTGTCGCCCCGCTTGCTTAATGCCAAACCTAGAATATCAAAGCCAATCCCCAAGTTAGCCATACTCGCCGGGGCATAGGCTTCTGCGCTGGTATATCTTGCCAAAAGTGTTATCCTTAATCCGTGATGAATATTACGAATGAGGGTACATAAATGGCGAGTATCCTGCAATGTATGGATTGCCAGAAAACCTATCCAGTCAATACTGTAATTTACACATGCGATGCGTGCGGCGGCTTGCTCGACGTACAGCATAAATTCGACCAAGCGGCGATCTCGCGCACGCTGTTTGACGATCGCTTAGGCGCTCTGGATGCGCCTTATAACAGTGGAGTGTGGCGTTATAAAGAACTAGTCTTGCCAGATGTCCCGAATGATGCCGTCGTCAGCAAGCCGGAAGGCAACACGAACCTTTACCATGTGCCAGAACTGGCGCAATGGGCAGGCGTTGATACGCTATATCTCAAACATGAGGGCGAAAACCCTACCGGATCATTTAAAGATCGCGGTATGACCGGCGGTGTGACACAAGCGAAGGCCATCGGCATGACGCGCGTTGCCTGCGCATCAACCGGCAACACATCAGCCGCATTAGCCGCCTACGCCGCGCTCGCACGTATACAAGGCATTATCTTTTTCGAAAACAAGAACATCGCGCTCGGCAAGCTGTCGCAAGCCCTAGCATATGGCGCAACTTGTGTGCGCATCAATGCGGATTTTGACCGCAACCTAGAGCTTGTGCGCGAAGTCTCGGAAGAACTCGGTATCTATGTGCTGAACTCGGTTAACCCCTTCCGTTTGGAAGGCCAAAAAACCATCATGTTCGAGACGATCCAACAGTTGAAATGGCAAGTACCGGATTGGATCGTCGTACCCGGTGGCAATCTCGGCAATACCTCCGCATTTGGCAAAGGGCTGTACGAGCTTCACCAACTCGGCCTCATCGACCGTCTCCCCCATTTGGCTGTCATCCAAGCAGACGGTGCTAGTCCGCTGTATGCCAGCTACGAACGCGGCTTCGACAACTTAGCGCCGATGAAAGCGGCGACCATCGCCAGCGCCATCAAAATTGGTAACCCGGTCAACTATAAAAAAGCCGTGCGCAGCATCCAATGGACAAACGGCGTAGTCGATATGGTCACCGACCAGGAGATCATGGACGCAAAAGCCTTGATTGATCGCCAAGGTATCGGTTGCGAACCGGCTTCTGCGTGTTCACTGGCAGGGGTGCGCAAGCTCACCGATAAGGGCGTTATCCAAGCCGGGGATACTGTCGTTGGTGTTTTGACCGGGCATTTACTCAAAGACCCAGACGCGACCATTAGCTATCATAGCGATACATTAGACGCACTACACAGCACTTACGCCAACACCATGCACGATGCCGAAGGCGATGCGAAACAAATCATCAGCATTTTGACACAAGATGAGGTACACGCCTAATGGGGAATATGGGCGCTAACGTCGCCATCATCAAAGATGACAAAATTTTACTGACCAAGCGTGAAGATTTTGAAGTCTGGTGTCTGCCCGGTGGCATGACCGAACAAGGCGAATCGCTCGCACAGACCGCCATCCGTGAAGCCCTTGAGGAAACCGGCCTCACCGTTGAACTGGATCGCTTAGTCGGTGTCTATACACGCATTGGTGGATACACTGATTTACACGGGGCGTTATTCGTTGCACACATCACCGCCGGGGAAATCCAACCACAAGTTGAAGAAGTGATTGACACGGCATGGTTCAGCGCGGAGGCACTACCGGAGAATATCTTTTGGTGGCATGTCCCGCAGATTATTAATGCACTCAACGGGAAAGGCGGCGGAGTCGCCGGGGTGGCCACGCTCAATGCAGCGGAAGATGTCAACTCCCGGCAAGAACTTTACGCGCTACGGGACAAGTCCGGCTTATCGCGCACGGAGTTTTATCATTATTACTTCGAGAAAAACGGAACGCCCTACAAGCATGAGGTCAGCTAAAGCAGGCGGATGACTTCAACGCTGAAGAAAATCGCCGCACCTAAAGCGATTAATGCGCCAATGGCCCAGGCAATCCCTGATAACAACAGAAAGCCGCCCTCACTAATTTGACGGCGGCTTTCTACATTGTGTCGAAAATCCGGCTGACTCACGGCTGCATCAATGGCCGTCCACCCCACCCGGAGCAACGGCCACGCATGGTTAACACTGGTTCGCGCAATGCCAAACGCTAAACCCGCGAATATGCCATTGAGGATGAGAAAAATCATTTTAGATCTGTGCCAATGCTTGCTCTAAATCAGCGATAATGTCTTGTGTGTCTTCGATGCCGATAGCAAACCGGACTAAATTATCTCGGATACCCAGGGCTTCGCGTTCTTCTGTGGTCTTTTCGTAGTAGCTCATCAATGCCGGTTGTTCGATGAGGCTTTCCACACCGCCCAAGCTCGGCGCAATATAGGGAATTTTTAGCGCGTCGATGAAATCGCCCGTTTTCCGTAAATCGCCATCAACTTCAAAGCTCACCACACCACCAAAGCCCGTCATCTGTGCTTTAGCAATGTCATAATCGGGATGCGATGCCAACCCAGGGTACCACACCCGCGTAATTTTGGGATGAGCCTCTAAATATTCGGCAACGGCTTGCGTCGTCCGGTTTTGCTGTTGCACGCGCAAGCCTAGCGTCTTCAGGCCGCGTTCCAGCAAGTAAGCATTATGTGGATCCACCACACCACCGAGTACCCCGCGTGAGTCTCGAATTGCCTGAATGCGATCTTTACGCCCGACCAACACCCCGGCCAAAAGATCATTGTGTCCACTATAGTATTTCGTGGCGCTATGTACGACAAAATCAATCCCCCAAGTGAGCGGACGCTGATTGATTGGCGTGGCAAAGGTGCTATCAATGAGCGTCAGCGCCCGGTATTGCTTGCCCAATGCGGCGATGCGCTCTAAATCCGCCACGCGCAAATACGGGTTTGTCGGGCTTTCTGAGATGATAAAGCGTGTTTTACGCGGGATGATAGCCGCTTCTAAAGCGTCTAAATTACCATTGGGCACAACCGTCGTTTCTATACCCAGGCGATGCAAAAACGTTTGGCAAAATTGCCGTGTGCGCCGATAACAATCGCTCGTCATGACGATATGTGACCCCGTCGGCAATACCGTCAACAAAAGCGATGTGACCGCGTTCATACCAGACGAAAAGAGCACCGCATCATAGCGCGGATTATTTTCACTCTCTAACGCGGCAATACGCGCTTCTACGGCGCTTACGGTGGGGTTGCCATAGCGACCATATTCTTCACGAGTGTCACCATCGCCCCAGGTCTTCGCCTCCATCAAGTCAATCAAAGATTGGGTATTGGGGAAGGTGTAGGTGGCCGTTTGGACGATGGGCGTTGTCAAGGCGTGGTGCGCTTGCTGGCGCGATGCCCCGGCATGGACGGATTGCGTGCTGCTGCTTGTCGATTGTTGAGTTTCTGGCAGTTCAAAGATCATCGCTCTGTTCTCCTTGTGATACAAATACCCCCTGAGATTTGGCTCTCTCAATGTGGGGCGTTCGCGCTAAACCTCAGCTTGAGCGATTTAGCATTCACAAGAAGTCTGTAACAGACTATCACCCTCTTATCTTCCAACAGGCGCTTTTACCTGCTGCCGGAAGTGGCACCATCCCACTGCTGTTGTGGAGGTTGCCGCGACATCACAGGGCCGATTCCCTCCGTCGCTCTTGATAAGAGATACCAAGTGTGGGGTTGTAAACGTACATGCAGAATTAACTACATTCGCGTATGATAGTATCATATACAACATAAACGCGCAACATCAACCAGAAGGAAACAATCGTGGACCTCAAAATCAAGGTTATGATTATGAGTGGGGTTGAAGACGGTACCACAATTGACTATGACACCATACGCGGCGACGGCAAAGTGAGCGGCGACCAATGGATATTGAGCATTGGACGCAGGGAAGAACGGGATATTTACCTCCGCAACGATACCTATGTCTCGCGCCGTCATGCCAATCTCATTTGGGACAATGGCGCTTGGGTTCTGGAAGATTTAGACAGTACCAATGGCTCGTTTATCGAAAGCGTTGATGATTTTTTTAACGATACACAAGTTACAGGTAGAATGTCATTATCAGAAAGACAATTATTTCGTATTGGTCGCACCTGGCTACGGGTTGAAACAATCGGGTAACGTATGTCCAACATTCTATTAAAAGACATCCTCATGGCAGCACGTCAAGAAGCGTATCAAATGCAGCATTTTTTCGTCGGTGCGGAGCATTTGCTCATCGCCTCGCTATCCATACGGGGTAGCCTCGCCGGGAACATCGTCCAAGAATTCGGGTTAACGCCAGAATATGTTATTGATGCGATCCGGCGTAAAGTGGGCAAAGGTAGCAAAGCGCGTCTGTGGGCGGGTGTGCCGAATACCCCACGCACCGATTTAATCCTCAACATCGCCGATACCATCGCCGGAGAAGCCGGACACGAAGAAATTGACGAGCGCGATCTGCTCATCGCCTTGTTCGAAGAAAAAGACAGTGTACCGCTGCGGGTACTCGATGCTCTGGGCTTGACCGATGTTGATAAACTTGCTGACCTTGCCCGTTCATTTACGCTCATTGTTGAAACACAACAGCCTTACATTCAAGTAGAATATGGCGAAGAATATAACCCGCAATATCAACTGAGCAAAGATCATCTGTATCTCATCCGACGCATGTTTTATGGGTACAAAAAACTGCGCATCGAGCGCCAACTTACCGGTGGATACAGTGACGCTAACGTTTTAGTCATCACGCCCATTCACGCCGACAGCCGCGAAGATGTCCCGCTTGTCGCCAAAATCAACAAGGTTGATGACGCACTCGACGAAGTGCAACGCTACGAAGCACACGTTAAAAATCGCTTGCCCGCCATGACAGCCCGCATCGAAGAGAAGCCAACCGTGCCGGAAATGTCCAAGCTGGCCGGGATAAAATATACACTTGTCACAGGATACGACAGGGTACCGCGTGATTTACGCGCCGTCATGAACGAGTGGACGCCAAAAGAAATTGGCGATTGGATCAAGCAAGAGCTTTTCCCCACATTTGGCCGGATGTGGTGGACGCAGACGCGGCCTTATCGCTTCCAAGTTTGGCGCGAATACGATTGGCTGTTGCCGCCCATCCTCACGTTGGAATATAGCCCCAAAACACCGCTGGATAACGCCTATCGTCTGCGTATGCCGCTTAAGCGTGCGCAATTCCGCCGCTTAGATTATGGCGATTTCGTCACTGTGGAAAACTTTGTCGTGCAAAAGGTCTACCCGGAACGCAACACGATTCAACTCGCCGTTGCACACGGCATCGACTCGGCTAGAGCGTATAAAATCGAAGTGCGTGGCGTTGACTTCACCAATGCCGCTTATTACCGGGGCGAAGTCATCGAAAAGATTACGGGCACCGTATGGCAAACACGCGCCCAACATCTGATGAATGCTGTCCGTATGCTCGAACCAGATTTTGACGCACAAGCGGAAAAAATCCAGGTTAACGAGGACATCAAGCTTATTAACCCCATTTGGGCTTACGAAGGCTTTTTGGATAGCTTCGTCAACGGATCATTAGGCACTATTCATGGGGATCTACACCCTGGAAATATGATGCTCGGCCCCAAAAACAGCGCCTTTTTAATCGACTTCGCCCATACACGC
Source organism: Anaerolineae bacterium (assembly GCA_034437635.1). GTDB lineage: Bacteria > Chloroflexota > Anaerolineae > Aggregatilineales > Phototrophicaceae > J038. The sequence goes on from DAOTTT010000225.1 coordinate 5,948, forward strand.
GACGGACACACCATATTCGACTGGGCTAATTTAGAAGTGAGCTTGCTTGTTGATTATGTGGTACGTTATGCGGGCACATCGTGGGATGACATGCGCCGGGCAATCCAGCAGATCGCCCTTGTAAACGGTGGCGAGACATTCGAGCATGACCCCACGCAACTTCGCCAAGCCTTACACCTCATCGCCAAAGTTCGCCAGATTACAGCGATGTGCTTGGCTAATCCCGACCATTGGGCAGAATATTATTACGCGCTGACGTTTTGCGCATTACGCGCCATGACGTGGGAAACAGTCTCACTGGAAGGCCGTCGCCTCAGCTTTTTAGTCGCCGGGTTAGCCATAAATGAACTCCGCACACGGCATCGCCCAACCAGTGGCACGGATACACCATCACCCGATGACACGGAAGTTACTTTGCGATCTGAATGATATATGACAATTTCAAACAAATTCGTTAATTTAGACTTGCAATGTATTCTGATATAATGGGCGCGGAACAACAGCGAGTCTCGCACCGCACAGGACAAACCAACTCATGACATCCGACCTTTCCGGACGTGTAATAAAGACATATGAACTCCAAGAACGCATTGGAGAAGGTGGTTTTGGTGCCGTCTATCGGGCCCATCAACAGCTTATCGGGCGCGAAGTGGCGATCAAAATCATCCTGCCGCAACATGCTAACCGGCCAGAGTTTATTCGCCGCTTCGAGACAGAAGCGCAGCTTGTCGCTCGCCTAGAGCATCCGCATATCGTCCCCTTATATGATTATTGGCGCGAGCCAAGCGGCGCATACTTGGTCATGCGGTGGCTGCGCGGTGGCAGCATACAAGACATCCTTCAGCGCGACGGTAAGATTGATTTAAAGACAACAAGCAAAATACTAAATCAACTTTGCGAAGCGTTGCTTGTGGCGCATCGCACCAATGTTATTCACCGCGACCTTAAACCTGAAAATATTTTGATGGACGAGAACGGCAATGCCTACCTGTCGGATTTCGGCATCGCCAAAGACCTTATTCAGAAACAAAATATTACCCAAGACAACGCCATTTTAGGCTCACCCGCTTATCTGTCACCTGAGCAAATTCGGGGTGATGCGGTTACGCCACAATCCGATATTTATGCGATGGGCATACTCACATACGAAATGGTGAGCGGCTCCCCGCCATTTGAAGCAAGCTCACCCGCAACGCTCATGTATAAACATCTGAGCGAACCCTTACCTGACATCACGCGCATCGCGCCTGATTTACCGGAGAGCGTCAACCTTGTTCTACAACGCGCCACAGCCAAAGACCCGGCTGATCGCTATGAAGACGCTATCGAATTCGCCCGTGAATTCCGGCGTGCCGTCAAGGCTGAGCATCTCTACATGGGGCCAGCATCGCCCAAGGGTGTTACACTAGCGCAGACATCAGGCAGCTTGCGTATACCAGAGCCTAAAAACCCTTACAAAGGCTTACGCGCCTTCCAGCAAGCGGACTCTGACGATTTCTTCGGGCGCGAAGTTCTCACGTTGACGATCCTCAAGCGTCTGCAAGAACCTGTCGATACCTCCCGCTTTTTAGCCGTTGTCGGCCCAAGTGGTAGTGGTAAATCCAGCGTCGTCAAAGCGGGCGTATTGCCGGAATTACGACGCGGCGCGTTCCCTGGGTCGGAAAACTGGTTCTTAGTCGAGATGCTGCCCGGCATTGACCCCTTCGAGGAGCTAGAGGCGGCTTTACTGCGCATCGCCGTGAACCCACCGGAGAGCTTGCGCGAACAATTGATGACAGACGAGCGCGGGTTACTGCGTGCGGTCAAGCGCGTCTTACCCAATGACGAAACCGAACTTTTGATATTCATCGACCAATTCGAGGAATTATTCACACTGGTTGATGAAGAAGACATCCGGCGGCACTTTATGGATAGCGTTCTGGCCGCTGTGACGGACCC
>DAOTTT010000226.1:0-21066 GCA_034437635.1 Anaerolineae bacterium
TATAGCGTTAACGAGTCTTCTCTGACGACAAGATGGGTATATAAGAAGACCTCTTCGCCAATGCCAAAACTCAAGGCGGCATCCGGCACATAGACTTTATAGCCGATCTGATTCACAACAAGAATAAGGTATCCGTCCGTATTGGAGGCAACTTTGCCCTGGAGACTGGCGATCATCTCATATGCTTTCTTTTTTAACCTAGTGTGGTGTAGCGACTGCTGTGCAAATCGGTTATGGCAATCGCTAGGGCATCGGCTGCGTCATCTGGCTTAGGTTTTTCTTCTAAGCCCAAGAGCATCCTGACCATTTCCTGTATTTGTGGCTTTTTCGCTGCGCCGTAGCCGGTCAATGATTGTTTGACTTCGTTCGGCTTGTATTCGGCGATGGGTAAGTTGGCTTTTGCCAGGGCAAGCAAAATCACACCGCGCCCTTGTGCCACTGTGATCGCCGTTGTGACGTTGCGAGCGAAGAAAAGCTCTTCAACAGCGGCACGATCTGGCTCGTAGGTGTTGACTAAGGCTGCGATTTCATCATAGATAATCGTCAACCGCTCGACCATCGGCAGTTTAGCTTTGGTCGTGATGACACCATAAGTGATGGGTACTAACGCCCCATCATTTGCTTCGTCGATGACACCATAGCCAATTGTTGCTGTGCCTGGATCAATCCCTAGAGAGCGCATTACGCCGTCTCGAAAGCGGATGCGATCTCATCTGTAATCATCAGATTTGTAGCGACGGATTGCACATCATCGAGTTCTTCGAGTTTTTCTAAGATGCGCATATTCTTGATGGCTGTATCCTGAGGAACCTCACTTTCGTTTTGGGGTTCCCAGCGGAGTTCGCTATCTTCGGTTTCGTAACCGGCTTCATCCAGGGCTTGTGTGACTGCGCCGAACAGGTCACGCGGGGTATAGATGACGATAAGATCATCTTCTTGGATGACATCATCCGCGCCAGCTTCCGCAGCGACCATGAAGATTTCTTCAAAGTCTTTGCCTTCGGCCTTCATGGTGATGTAGCCCTTCATGTCAAATTGCCAAGAGACAGCGCCAGATGTTGCCAGGCTGCCACCATGTTTGCTTAGGGCGTGCTTGACATCCGCTAGGGCGCGATTTTTGTTATCGGTGAGCACTTCGATAATAAATGCCACACCATCAACACCGTAGCCTTCGTAGGTCAGTTCTTCGAGTTCGCCGCCTTCGAGTTCGCCCGTCCCTTTTTTGATTGCCCGCTCGATGTTATCCTTGGGCATATTAGCTTGTTTGGCTTTTTGGATGGCGAGCTTGAGGCGTGAGTTAGAATTCTCATCGCCACCGCCTTCGCGGGCTGCCATCATAATATCACGCGCAAGGCGGGTGAAGATTTTACCGCGTTTAGCGTCTTCTGCGCCCTTCTTGCGTTTAATAGTTGACCATTTACTATGTCCAGACATTTGGATTGCCTCTCCACATTGGCTTGCTTTTCTGCATAATGATTTTACACGAATGCGATTGAAATTTATAGTCAGGACGTTTGGTGACAGATTCAGTAATGATTGAAGATGACAATGTGCCCGCGATGCGGATCAGCCCGGAGCGATTAGCTTGGGGGGTTTTGCTCCTTGCCTTTGCAGTATTTTGTGCGATCTGCGTGATAAGCACCTTAGGCGCTTATCATTTTCTGTTTCAGTCGTCTGTACCACTTGATGTTGAGTTAGTGGTCGGGCGTGGTACAGTTGGCATTGTGGAAGCAGATGGTACACGTTTGGCTGAGGATGATCGCCGGTCGCTAGACCGTAATGTTGGGGTGCGTACTAGCGAACAAGATCGTTGGTCGCAGAGTACCATCACCATCAATGACTCGCGCCACAATGAGGCGCACATCGCTACCGTTGTATTGCGTAGTAATTCTTCTGTGGTGTTTAATGGGGCATCTCGGCCACGTTTTGAATGGGCTTCTTCTGACTACGATATATCATTTGATGATTTATCGGGGACTGTTGATCTGTTTGTTGCTGATGACTTGGATCGTGAATTGACGCTTCTGTTTGACGGTATCAGTGGTGAACGTGTGCGTGTTATGGGCAGTGGCCGATACGTGATCGAATCGACAGAAGATAGCATCATTGTCACTAACCGAGAGGGTAATATTTTCTTGGTTTCTGCTGATGGGCTAAATGCGTTTGGTGTGCCTCAAGGGGAGCGTGTCGTTTTGAACGCGGACTCTAGCAATATCGAACGCTTACCTAATTATGTCAATTTAATTCAGAACAGCACGCTGCGTGTAGGTGGAGAACCGTTCGCCATTGCGGGTAATATTCCGGCAGTAGCATGGGAATGCACGAGCGGTCCGACCGAAAACTTGCCGATTGGTAATTTTAGCCAATCGACATTGCCCAATGACCGCACAGCCTATCATCTGCTGCGGGGTAATAACGCAGATACCAATGGCTTTACGCGGTGCATCCAAGACTTTGGTGATGGCATTGATGTTACAGCTTACGATTATCTAGCGTTGCAGGTGGTCTTTTCAGTTGCGTATCAGTCGCTCAATGGTTGCGGTACGGAAGCTACCGAATGTCCGATGATGGTCTCGATCAAATACAAAATTTCGCCTGATCCTGATGCAGATACGATCGAATGGTTACATGGTGTTTATACGCAGAGCCTAGCGCCTGCTCAGAATAATTGGAAATTGCAATGTGCAACTTGCTATCAACCGCATATCGAAATCAATGATAACGTCTGGTACATCTACGATAGTGGTAATCTGTTCGATGCTATCCCGCAAGATCGTCAACCTGCTGTGTTGGTTCAGGTTGAGTTCTTCTCGGAAGGCCATCAGTATGACGTGTATTTTGATGAAGTTTCGTTGTTTGCGCGGCCTCGTGCAGTCAACGTTGGGATGAGTCGTGCTGACAAACGATAAATTGCGCATAGTCAAAGCCATAATAGCATTATTTATCATCGTTTTGGCTGCATATCTTCGAATGGGTATGCCGGAGATTGTTGAATTTAAGCGCGATGAAGCTAATCTCTCGCTACTCGCGCTTGACTTCGCCAGTGGTGAAAACTTCCCTTTACTAGGTATTACGTCGTCGGTTGGTTTACCCAATGCGCCTATAAACGTTTACTTGCTCGCTATTCCCTATGCTCTAAGCAGTAGTCCGGTTTTTGCGACACAATTTATAGGCTTGCTCAACGTTCTAGCCATCGTCGCTGTGATGTGGTTTACACGGCGTTACACAAATGATTGGGCGGCATTGATGGTGGGCTTTTTATTCGCCGTCAGTCCCTGGAGCATCATCTTTTCGCGTAAGATTTGGGCGCAGAATATGCTGCCTTTATTCGTGTGTTTATCGTTGTTTACGGCTTATATCGGCATCATAGAGAAAAAGCGATGGGCACAGGTTCTTCATTTACCATTGTTAGCATTTACCGGACAGATCCATTATGGCGCTTTTGTGATTATACCTGCTGTGTTGTATGTCTGGTGGTCTGGTCGCCGTCATATAGCTTGGCGCTATGTCGGTATCGGTGTTGTGCTGACAATCTTCGTGATATTGCCTTATATTGTTGGTTTAGCTGATGCTAATCTTTTATCTCTTGGTCGCATTCGGGATTCTCTAGCAACGGCACCCGATACACCATCAGTGAGCAATGGGCTGTCTGCTGTAAGAGAGACCGGCGTTATCATCTCTGGCGTAGAAATTCATTCTCTGGCAGGTGCAACAGAATTTCAAAATTATCTCTCGGAGCTACCATTTGATTTTTATCCTGTATTTCAAGTATTGACCATCACTGTTATTGCAGCGATATTTTATTTACTGGTTAATATGCGGCATAGTGAACAAAAAACGCTTTGGGTCATGGTGCTTATTTGGTTTTTATTTCCTATAGTCATTTACACAATTAACTGGACACAATTTTATATTCACTACCTAATACCACTTTTGCCTGCCGTTTTCTTGATTTTGGCGTTTGCTATACATAATATAGCTAAAAAAGCAGGTACTTGGGGCTGGTGGGGTAGTGGAATATGCGTTGGCGTAGTTGGTACGATGCAAGTCATTGCGTTGGTGTTGTTACTTCAATTTCTCAATACGACGTATACACCAGGGGGATTTGGCACGCCTTTAAAATATTTAATGCCTGTACGCGAAGCCATTCTGCAAGCGGAAACTGAGGATATAATCGGCCAAGTAGGGGGGCAAAATATCGGCTTTGATGATGAGCCGACAATCTGGGCAGCACTACTTTATGATGTCCCTTATGTCGGATTTGCTGAAGCATCTATAACTGTCTACAATGATACAGAGCAATATATTCTCAATCGCGATTGTAATGCTGATGATGTGTTTTGGCTGCGTAACCCACAAGAAGGATGTTATAACATTACAAAGCAACCTGAAGCCCCAGATTATGAAGCATTTGAAGCCGACTTAGATACTTTTGACAATGGCATTCAAGTACAGGGTTATATTTGGACTGATCGCTGCTTGACGCTAGTATGGCAGCCAAACCTAAAAACAGAACGCGCTGACATATTCGCAGTTCATTACTACAATGATGCAGGCGAACGCCTATATGTTACAGATCGTCAAGCATGGAACAGCCAATATTGGCAGGCGGAAAATACAGTATATCAGTCATTTTGCGGAGAGAATGATACCGCTGTCGATTATGCGACGATCGGGATGTATTGGCTTGATGGCGACGCGATTGTGCCAATAGACTTAGTTGATTTTCTTGATAATCCGCAGGGACGAAATTTGATTATTTACCATTAAACTTCGCATAGTGATAAAACGCAAAAAACAAAGAAAGTGACTCATAAGCTCAATGATAGAGTTGAACACAGAAACAATTACCACACTACTCGCTATATACGGCGGGATAACAGTGCTTGCCATATGGGTAGGGATGATCGTCTGGACTTACCGCGATATTCGCACACGATCTCGCGACAATACAACGCATTTACTGAGTACAGGCGTTGTCACGCTGTTAAATATCGCTGGTCTATTTTTATACTTGTTTTTACGACCAAAAGAGACGCTCACAGAGACATACGAGCGATCCCTAGAAGAAGAGGCATTATTACAAGAAATCGAAGAGCAGGCAACATGCCCAGGATGTGGGCAACACATACATGAGGATTGGCAAATTTGCCCACATTGCCACACACAACTTAAAAAAGTTTGCATCAAATGTCGAAGCCTGATTGAAATTCCTTGGTCAGTCTGCCCATATTGCACAACGCCACAACCAAGCTATCAACAAGAAGTTGTCGCACAAGCAGAAAGCACAAGGATCACAACCAGACGCTCAAGGCCAACCATTGACCAAACAATCGACTTTATCGAGGATGAAGAGTATTAAACTTACTCAACAGTATGAATTTTGAGCAAGTTAGTCTGACCACCGACACCAAACGGCACACCGGCAATAATTACCAACGTGTCACCACGACGGACGAGCTGTTCATCAATAGTTGTCTGTGTAATGACAGCGATCATCTCATCAATGGTGTTAAACTGTGGCACTAACAACGGATAAACGCCCCAAACTAGCGCCATCAGACGATAAGTTTCAGGGTTTGGTGTAACGCATAAAATCGGAGTACGCGGACGTTGACGAGCAACACGACGCGCTGTATAACCGCTAATTGTCGTAGTAACAATCGCACGCGGGTTAAGCGCCTCAGAGATATGATACGTTGACTCGCTGATAGCATCCGAGACTGCTTCCATTCTTTCGCCTGTCATCTTCCATTCGTCAGATTGCGTGCGCCAGATATTTTGCTCGGCGATTGCAGCAATGGTTGCCATTGTTTCAACAGCGGCAACAGGAAACCGACCAGCAGCACTTTCATTACTGAGCATTACAGCATCTGTACCGTCAATAATAGCATTATAAACGTCACTGGCTTCAGCACGGGTGGGCCGAGGTGAAGCTACCATTGAACTCAGCATTTGTGTCGCTGTGATTACGGGCTTACTGGATTCATTGCACAAACGAATGATGCGTTTTTGATGGAATGGAACTTCTTCTGCTGGGGTTTCTAGGCCAAGATCACCGCGTGCAACCATAATACCTTCGCAGACATTGATAATATCTTCGATATTTTCTAACGCCTCATGCTTTTCAATCTTGGCAATGATGGCTGAGTATGCCCCTAAATGACGCATTAGCCAACGTAATTCACGGATGTCGTCAGCCGATCGTACAAATGACATCGCAATATAATCAGTCTTCTTAGATAATGCAAATTCTATATCTTCGCGGTCTTTATCCGTAATAGCGGACAGGGTAAGGTGTGCATTGGGTGCCATAACACCCTTACGTGAACTCAGCACACCGCCTAGCTTAACCTCACAGATTATGGAGCGTGCAGTTACATCCTTGACGATAAACTCCAAGTTGCCATCATCTAAAAGTAACTGCATACCAGGTGCAATATCACGCACAAACTCAGGATGGGGCAGGCTGACAACCTTATCCGTGCCATCAGCATCATCTAATGTCAAAACGACCTCATCACCAATGACGAGTTCGAGCGGTATTTCAATGTTTCCAACACGTATTTTAGGACCTTGAATATCGCACATGATCGCAACAACACGCTGCTCTTCTTCTGCAATTTTACGGACAAGGTCAATTGTACGGCTATGACCTTCATGGTCGCCATGTGAGAAATTAATACGGGCAACGTCCATCCCAGCGCGTATCATCTTGCGTAGGGTTTCTTCATTCCATGAGGACGGCCCAATTGTCGCTACAATTTTTGTGCGCTTATTGTATATCTGGTTGACCACGTTGACTCTCCAGTATGTTATGACTCATCAGAAGAGATAACACATACTCTCCTGATGAGTTATTATTATGCTCTACAGATTGAGGTTGGTAAACGCTGTAAGGCCAGCATATTTTGCTGCACTACCCAATTGTTCTTCGATGCGAAGAAGTTGATTGTACTTAGCAACGCGATCTGTACGAGCTGGAGCCCCTGTCTTAATTTGACCCGCGTTCATAGCAACCGCCAGATCAGAGATTGTGGTGTCTTCTGTTTCACCACTACGGTGACTGGTCACGACTGTCCACCCATGACGTTGTGACATCTGTGCTGCGGCTAAGGCTTCGGTCAATGAACCAATCTGATTCACTTTAAACAGCAAAGAGTTTGCCGCCTTTTCCTCGATCGCACGTTGAACGCGATCAACATTAGTCACGAGCAGGTCATCGCCGACGATCTGAACACGATCACCAATTTTGACAACCAATTTCGTCCAGTTTTCCCAATCATTTTCATCTAAGCCATCTTCGATAGAGATAATCGGGTAGCGATCACACCAATCAGCCCAGAAATCGACCATTTCTTCGCCAGTGAGCTGCTTACCTTCGATCTCAAGATTGTACTTACCCGTAGACGCATCATAAATTTCTGATGTTGCTGGGTCAAGCGCGATACGGATTTCTTCACCTGGCTTATACCCTGCTTTTTCGATGGCTTCCATGATGACATCGAGTGCGGCTTGGTTGGAGCCTAAGCTCGGCGCAAAACCACCTTCATCACCGACTGATGTCGAGTGACCTTTATCATGGATGACCTTCTTCAAGGTTTGATAAATTTCTGAACCCCAGCGCAACGCCTCACTGAACGTTTCGGCAGCGACAGGCATCACCATAAACTCTTGGAAGTCGGTGCTGTTGACCGCATGTTTACCACCGTTCATGATGTTCATCATGGGAACGGGCAGAGTATGCGCGTGGATACCACCCAAGTAGGAATAGAGGGGTAATTCCGCACTATCAGCAGCCGCACGCGCTACTGCCATCGAGATACCGAGAATGGCATTTGCACCAAGCTCTGACTTATTTGGGGTGCCATCAATTTCTAGCATGGCGTTGTCGATTTCAATCTGATTCATGGCATACATGCCGATGAGCGCATCAGCCAAAGGCCCATTGACAGATTCAACGGCTTTTAGAACACCCTTACCTCCGTAACGGCTTTTATCACCGTCGCGCAATTCGTTCGCTTCGTGTTCACCAGTCGATGCGCCACTAGGGACGATGGCACGGCCAAAAGCACCATCAGTCAAGCTCACTTCTACTTCTACAGTAGGATTTCCACGAGAGTCGAGGACTTCTCGCGCATGTACACTATCAATAATTGGCATTTATGTTGCTCCTTATTCTTGCATTAGGCACCACTGAATATAGACTATAATACAGTCCAGGTAGAATTTGCCACACTAGAGCGGTAAGGGTTAAACGGAATTTAAAGATGAAACCCATGATTTACAGTGTGGTTGTAGCGTATTAGAATAAACAACATCAATATAACAAAAAATAAGTAGGGTGCTATGCAACAGGTTTACTTGGATCACTCAGCAACAACGCCACTCGATCAACGGGTGTTAAATAAGATGTTGCCTTACTTTAGCGATGATTTCGGCAACACATCATCAGCACATAGTATAGGCCGCAAAGCTGAATCCGCAGTGGAAAACGCCCGCGAAACTATTGCTAATCTACTGAATTGCAAACCATCTGAGATCATCTTCACGAGTGGTGGCACTGAGAGTGATAACTTGGCTATTCGTGGGGTGGGGTGGTCGTCTGCTGGCAAACACCTGATAACAACACCGGTGGAGCATTCTGCTGTGACCAATACCATCAAGCAAATGGTTGACCTTATGGGCTTTGAGCAGACCATCATCCCTGTGGATCAATATGCCAGCGTTGAACCTACAGCCTATGCTGATCTCATCACGGAACAGACCAGCTTAACCAGTGTGATCTATGCCAATAACGAAGTAGGAACCATCGCACCATTAGCGCAAATCGCTGAGCAAGCGCATCGTCGTAACGTCTTGCTGCACACAGATGCTGTACAAGCTGCCGGTCAACTCAGCTTGGATGTGCAAGAACTTGGTGTTGACCTGATGAGTATTTCCGCACATAAGTTTTATGGCCCTAAAGGTGTTGGCGCATTGTATTGCCGCGATGGTGTTAAGCTTTCGCCGAGTCAAACCGGGGGCAGCCATGAATCAGGACAACGGGCGGGTACGCTCAACACGCCGGGGATTATCGGCATGGCGGAGGCGATGCGCTTAGCTTATGCGGAACATGAAGAGCGTCTCAAGCATTATGAATATATTCGTAACTGCTTAATTGATGGTGTCACAAACAACATTGATGATGTCTTCTTGACCGGGCATCCAACAGAGCGCCTGCCATCCCATGCGAGCTTCGTTTTTAGCGATATAGATAGCACAAAGCTCCTGATGCACCTCGACATGAAGGGCATTGCATCTAGCGCCGCTTCCGCTTGCAAAACGGGCAATCCAGAACCGTCCAGCGTATTGTTGGCAATGGGGTACGAGCCAGAATTGACAATTAGCAGCTTACGATTGACCGTTGGTAAAGATACAACTGAGGCCGATATTGATTATGCAGTAGGTGCACTAGCGCAAAGTGTAGAAACGTTGAGAAAGTTGAAGCGAGTAACATTGTGACAAAACGTGTTGTAGTTGCCATGAGCGGCGGCGTAGATAGCTCGGTAGCCGCTGCATTGTTAGTTGAACAGGGCTATGAAGTCATTGGCATGATGATGCGGCTATGGGCAGAAGAGACAATGGCCGGTGGCGCACACAATCGTTGTTGCACCCCTGAACAGATGAATGATGCCCGTCGCATTGCCGATAAACTCGGTATTCCGTTTTATGTACTGGATACGAAAGATGTTTTTCGTAACACCGTTGTAGAATATTTCATCGATCAACACCGGCACGCGGTTACACCAAATCCGTGTATCGAGTGTAATCGTCATATTCGATTTCATTATCTGTATGAGAATGCGATGGCACTTGACGCAGACTACCTCGCTACAGGTCATTACGCCCGTATTCGTCAAGCTGATGACGGCCAATTCCAATTGTTGAAAGGGAAAGATCCGCGTAAAGATCAGAGTTATGTTTTGTGTGTGCTTGACCAAGAACACATGGCGCATACACTTTTCCCTGTGGGCGAATACCCCAAACCTCAAGTACGGGAACTTGCCGCAAAATTTGGTTTGCCAACGGCAAGCAAACAAGACAGCCAAGATCTATGCTTTTTGGGCGATGGTGATTACCGCCGCTTCCTACGCGATTTTTCGCCGGAGATTATGCAGCCTGGACCTATCGTGCTCAAGAATGGCGAAGTCATCGGCGAGCATAACGGATTGGCCAATTACACGATTGGGCAACGTAAAGGATTAGGCGTGACATATAACGAACCACTCTATGTTATCGCTACCAACCCCTATCGTAACGCTTTGATCGTCGGCGTGCGCGATGAACTCGGCCAAGATACATTGACCGCCAAGCGTATGAATTGGACAAGCGATATTACGCCCGACGAGCCATTCAAAGCAGAGGTTAAAATTCGCTATAAAGCAAATCCTGTTCCGGCAACAGTCACGCCATTGAATGATGACCGTGTGCGCATAGATTTTGAAGACCCGTTGCGCGACATCACACCTGGTCAGGGCGCAGTAGTCTATAACGGTGATGTCTGCTTAGGCGGTGGCATTATTGAGCGCCCGCAAGAATTCGCTTAGGGCGGGAATACAGCGCCAAACATGGCCGGGCCGAGCGTATCGCGAAATAACAGCATAAGGATCGTTCCCGCGACGATATACGGCCCGTAGGGAATAGCGGTGAAGGCGCTATAGCGTCCACCGCTGATGCTGCGACCTAGCAAGTAGATGATTGCGCCAAACGCACCCAAAAACACTGTGATGAACATGGCAAAAATCAATACACGCCAGCCTAAAATTAGGCCGCTTAACGTTGCCATCATGACATCCCCATAGCCGAATGCGACTTCTTTAATGGGATTGCCACGTAAAGCTCCGACGATATATGTGAACAAAAACCCGCCGTTATACATCAGGAAAAACACCAAAAACCCAGCTAGTCCGCCGATTAAAGCATCTGATAGTGAAGGTGGGGTAGACGTTATCAATGCATCGATAATTGCCAAGGCGGACGAAGGGATAATAACGACAAACAGAATGAGTTTGTGCTCAATATCAATCACGATAATTAATGTGAAAATAGCCATATAAATCAACCAAAAAATGGTCTGTATAACGCCGATAGTCTCTTGCGGGTTAGCTGTATTTGTATAATCTATGGCTGCAACAGTAATCACCATCAAGAAAATAGAGAGCAGTTCTGTCAGTGGATAGCGCCAACCCAGCTTAACGGATTCATCAGATGAGGTACGTTTGCCAAATAAAAATGCAGTGATGCCAAGCCATGCTATCACAGGACGTTTTTCATCATCACTAAAGACAAATTCATCCGTTTTATCTTCACCATTTTCATCCAAATAGGGAATATGAATGGCTCGTTTTTTAGCATCAGGCACATAACGCGGCAAGCGCAATGTGCGACGCAAAGGAAGTTCATCTGCCATAACATTGACAATGCCGCCAGCAATCAAGCCCCAGATAACAGCTACTACAAATTCTACAATCATAAACGGTCCTTACTTATGGGATAGATGGTGCAGGCGGGAGGAGCGTCAGCGCGATGAAAAGCAGCAAGATTAATGCTATTGTCGTACCGATTATCAGCCCAACACGCTGGCTTGTGTTCTGTAAAACGGGCACAGGCGCGTGTTGCATCGCCTGTATGATTTGTAATGCTGTTACATCACCAATATCTGCATAGCGCCAGGCTGTGGTTTGCGTCCGTCGCTGATTCAAGGAGGTGATGATATGAATCATGTGGCGACCATATGGCAGCGCACCGATAATGTCTTCGCGAGAAGGGATCGGTTTTGCGCCAGGGTGGGAGTGATAAAACCCAATGATCTGCAAGCTTTGCTTGCGTGCCTGTGCCACTTGTATTTCAAACGCTTTTCGATCAATCTCAAAGTGATGCATCGTGTCTTGCGCTATGTTGGCCATTGGTTGATATGCAACGACATGATTCCCATGTCCAAGCAGTAAACCGACGGCCTCACTTGGATAGTACATCTGCGCATCTGATAGCATGTTATACAATGTTTCAGGCTCAATGACGACGTAATCAGCCATCTTGTGCTTCTGGGATTGAAAAATCAACCACACGTTGATCTTGTGGCGGGTTTTTCGTCTCGTAGAATAATTCAACCGTTAGCTGATAATCACCAGCGGGGTCATCCACGTTGCGAATGTGCATGGTGAATTCCATATCAGCGTGCATCGTCTCAATAATATTGAGTTCACCGACGATTTTATCGTCCGGCTGCCGCGCAACCAAAATCAAATTTGGGCGCTCCTGGAAAGGGGTCACATTGATTTTAAGCCAAACACGATAACGGTCAGGATAAATTTCTACCTGCACATCTTCTATTTTGACTTTATCTTTCGGTTGTGGTACTTGATCGCTGTTAAAAAATTGGATGTCGTCCATAAAACGTCCTACTTAGTTTTGAGAGTGTATAAGGTTTTTATGGCCTCATCAAATCGGCTAGTCGGAACAAAAATGTGATCCGTAGAAAATGCCGCATATGTCATAATCGGAATATTGGCCTGTGCTAATGCGTTTCCCAGTGTAGCAATAAAACCAACGAGATCAAAAGGCAATTCTTGATCAACCATAATCAGGCGATAAGTTTCCGGCGCTTGTACAGGAGCATGTAAGCGTGTGCTAAACTCCTCGACCAAGTCGGCGGGCATAATCAAAGTCACTTCATCCTTATCGGCTAACAAAGCGACAAATGGATCGCCAACCTCCGCGATAACGCCAGCACCAGCGACAATAGCTCGTGGATGTAGCTTTAAAATCGCGTATTCGCGCTCATCAGAATATAAATTGAGATTCGCAAGTGCTTCAACTAGCATCACAGACTCCTATTCATCGAATTGATATGTAGTCTCCGCATAATAGCGCACTTGACGATTCGAGAGCTTTTCTCGTATCCAATCGTTGAGTGCTTGATTTTTCTCTACGAGCTTCACCCTGGGATCACGCAATAAATCCATCGGATAGTTAACCAACAAGGCGCGTCCATGAATGATATGACGGCTAATACCTGGCGGGAGATAAGCCTGATACTTGGCCGCTGCGATGATGTCAGCCGGTCGATATTCTGGGAACATCACATAGGCAAAGGCATCTTCGTACAATCCCCAAACTTCGTTAGGCTCATTAATCGCAGTACGGTATAGTGTAGCATTCTGTTGATACACAGCAACAACTTCTCGCAAGACTTCGTTGCGTTCGTGGGTGGTCTGCACTGGAGCGTGGAGGGCGATCACGTCACCATCTTTGAATGCGATATGGCAGATGGCATCACGATGCTGCTTATCTATGATTTGAACATCATTGAGTTGTTTGATTGCTGCTATGAACGGTTCACGTTGCCAGTCACTCAAAACATGCCGCCACGTTTTGAGGTCAACATAACCACTGTCATAGGATGTAACTTGCACTAAAATATGCGGGTAACCTAGCTTCCCAAATGTATAGCATCGATTAGCGCCATCTAAGATAACGAATTGACTGACCCCCATTGGTGCTACAATGGGCGGGTTAGTGAATACATCAGCACCACGTAACTTTTCCATCAAGGGGATAGAGCGTTGATCGTCGTGTTGCTCATGCGCATGAACAGAGTCTATACGTACAATGCGTAAATCGGGCGTGGGCGCACTAAATTTATTTTGCATGATCGTGTTTTAGTCCAAATTTATAAATATTTGCAAGGGTAGCATGAACGGTTTATCCACACAATACTAGGAGAATTAATAATGGGTGCGCAAGATCAAGGGACTGATGCAACCCAAAATCGCTGGCTGACCATCCCACGCGCATTATGCTTTGTTAAACATGATGGGCATATTTTACTGATGAAACGTGCTGCGCATCGACGCATTTTTCCTAATCGTTATAATGGTGTTGGTGGTCATGTTGAGCGCAGCGAACATCCACAACAGGCCATTATCCGTGAAATCCAAGAAGAAACGGGTCTGATAGTTTCTCAAGTACGCTTACGGGGTATTCACCACATTGATACTGATGATACCAACGGCATTATCATGTTCGTTTTCGTTGCGGAGAGCAATACACGCGACTTTGTTGATCCTGGCATTGAGGGAACACTGCATTGGATAAAAGAGAGCGATGTGCTAACTTTAGATTTGGTGGAAGATCTCGCTTACATTTTGCCGCGTGTGCTTAAAGACAGTCCTGTGTACTTCGCACACGTTAGTTATGATGATGACGATAATATTGTGATACGTTTCGATGAATAATAACTATCCAGAAATTGAGTATGTTGTTGTAGAAGGTGCGCCAAGGCAACGAGCATGGTATAAACGCCCAGGGTGCCTCGTTGGTGTTGTCGTGTGGTTTATCGTAATGTTGTTACCGCTTTTCTTGTTTGTTCTGGCAATCCAGGGTGATATTACAATCAATCATCGCGGGGATGTGCCCAATAAATTCGCCCATCCCATGCTACAGGTCAAACTTATCATGGAGATGGACTATCGCGGCTTGAGCATCACGACTTCATCGCTTAACCGTGAGGACGATACAGCTATTTGCATCCAAAACCAAACCCGTTATATGTTATGGCAAGGTAGCGGGGATCCAGCAGATTATTGCCAATGCTATGACCGTGAAAATGCCAACGATGATTGGCAACGCACCGAACAAACACAAGATACATGCACGCCATAATGAGGCAGGGATATGACATCTATTCAAGAGCTTAATCAACAAGTCCAGGCCGAAGCTAAAGTTGTCAAGCGCATTGTTGACGAAACCCAGCGCATTATTGTTGGACAGACCAATCTCATCAACCGATTGTTGATTGCCTTATTATGTAATGGTCACGTTTTAATTGAAGGGGTGCCCGGACTTGCGAAGACACTCACCGTCAGCACACTCGCATCAACGCTGAATATGGCGTTTCAACGGATACAATTTACCCCTGATTTACTGCCGGCTGACCTTATCGGTACACAAATTTATAATCCGCGCACAGGGGGGTTCACACCCAGGCAAGGCCCCATTTTTAGCAACATCGTGCTTGCCGATGAGATCAACCGCGCACCAGCCAAAGTGCAATCCGCTCTGCTAGAAGCTATGGCAGAACGGCAAGTTACACTCGGAGAGATAACCCATGCACTGAGCGATCCGTTTATGGTGCTGGCAACCCAAAATCCCATTGAGCAAGAAGGCACTTATCCATTGCCAGAAGCTCAATTAGATCGCTTTATGCTTAAGGTGATTGTTACATATCCTACCCGTGCAGAAGAACGTGAAGTGATGGAACGCATGGCCGCTGAGCCACCCGCACCACCGCAACCGATCATTAACCCTCAAGATATTTTTCATCTGCGTGATGTCGTTAATAATATTCACGTCGATGATCGCATCAAAGACTACATTATAGACATCATTTTTGTTACCCGTGAACCAGCACAACATGAGTTTAAAGGATTGCAGACCTATCTTGATGTAGGTGCTTCGCCGCGGGCGACGTTAGCACTCATCAGAGCTGCGCGTGCGCACGCATTCATCAATGGGCGTGGTTATGTGACACCCGATGATGTTAAGCGCATCGCCTTTGACGTGTTACGCCACCGCCTAGTCCTTTCATTTGAGGCCGAAGCTGAGAATATATCAACCGATCAGATCATCCGGCAGATATTAAGCAAAGTTAGCGTCCCTTAACTCTATGTTGTCGCAGGAAACGCTACGCCGCATTCGTAAAATTGAATTGCGCACCCGTAAGCTGGTCAAAAATTCTTTTGCAGGTGCTTATCACTCAGTCTTTAAAGGGCGCGGGATAGCGTTTGACACTGTGCGCCCTTATCAGCCGGGTGATGACATCCGCGATATTGATTGGAACGTCACAGCACGTACAAGTGAAGCCTACATCAAGGAATATGCTGAAGAACGTGAGCTAACCGTGCTGATTGTGGTTGATAGTAGTGCATCATTTTTGTTTGGTTCAGTTAAGCAGAAAAAACGCGAGTTAGCTGCTGAACTTGGTGCAGTTTTAGCACTATCCGCCACGACGAATAATGACAAAGTCGGCTTGATGATCTTTAGCGATCAGATAGAGCATTACACACCACCTCGCAAGGGGCGCAATCATATCTTACGTATCATCCGTGATTTGCTCGAAGCACCTGCCGTTGATAAGGGAACGTCATTAGCAAGTGCATTGATGGCGATCAATCATCTAATGCGACAACGTGCCATTGTCTTTTTATTGTCAGATTTTTTGGCGGCAGACGCAGAGTACCAACGTGAACTAATGGTGACAGCAAAAAAACACGACCTTATCGCCGTAACCATTAGCGATCCATTAGAACGCCGTTGGGAGCAGAGCGGCCTCATTAAGCTGCGCGATGCTGAAACAGGCAACACAATATGGGTTGATACGCAACCGGATACATGGCGTAAAGCATTTGAGCGTCAAGCTCAACAGTTCCAACAACGGCGCAAACAAATGCTGGCACAAGCAGGCGTTGATCAAATTGATATTGATACGCAAGACGATTATGTGTTGGCGCTTTCGCGTTTTTTCCAGCAGCGGAGCCAACGCCGATGACGTTGTTGTTATTGTTGTTTATTGTGATTAACCAAGCACCATCACCTACGCCACCAGTTGCCCCCCTGGTACTTGATGGCGTTAATGCACGTTTTGTCGCATCTAACACGGTGCCGTTTGTGGGTGAATCCATTGAGATCACTTTAGAAGCACGCTTCCCAAACACCATTACAATTGTAGAATGGCCGGAGATCAACGATCGATGGGGCAGTTTTGAGGTCGAAGCAATGGGAGAACTATCTCGCGGTGTTGATGCTGATAACATGATTTTACAACAACAGACATATACTGTGCGTCTCTGGCGTACCGGCGACCTCACAACACCAGAGACATTTATAGCTTATCGTCTACCAAATGATGATACTATTTATCGTATCTCTGTCCGTAATGTGTTCCTCAGTGTAAGCAGTGTTTTAGAAACAAATGACCTCAATGCACTTACATTGCGCCCCAACAAATCACCTGTAGGTTTCTTTGTGTTGCCTTGGTGGGCTATTGCATTGTTGTTAGCATTTGCGGGTAGTGGTGGGTATCTGACGTATCGCTGGGGACAATACAGACAACAGCGTTTGTGGGAAGCGCGTCAACCTAAAGTAACAAGCTGGGATGCCGCCATCGGTCAGCTCAATGCTGTATCTGCTGAGGACACACAGGCTTTAGCGACTATAGAACATATTATGCGCGTTTACCTCAAAGCGCGTTATCAAGTCAATGCGCTGGAAATGACCTCAAATGAAATTCTCCATCACTTACAACAGGACAATCGATTGACTCAAGGACAGATCAAGGATTTAGAACGCATCATCGTCCGTGCAGATTTAGTCAAATTCGCCCGTGTAGTAGGCGATCAACGCACAAACGAACGCGCTGCAAGCATTGCACGACGCTGGATAGAACAGACGATACCTGATTATGAGTGAATTTCGCTTCGCATTACCCATTGCATTTGTGCTTTTAGCCGTGCCAATCATCGCCCTCATACCCTATGTACGGCGTGTAAGACCACCGCGCCGCGCCGCAATGGTCTATTCAGATATTCGATTGCTTAGCACGTTGCCGGTTACTTGGCGCGTGAAAATGCGCCATGTGCCGGAAGTGATGCGATGGCTCGCATGGGTATTATTGGTCTTTGCTTTAGCGCGTCCGCAATCTGGAGAAGGCGTGGAAGTTTTACGCGGCCAAGGTATTGATATTGTGCTGGTAATTGATATTTCTGGGAGTATGGCCGCGCTAGACTTTGAACCACAAAATCGTTTGGCGGCGGCGAAAGCGGTTATTAGTGAATTCATACAAGGTCGCGAGTTTGACCGTATCGGCTTAGTGGTCTTTGCACGTAATGCCTATCATCAAGCGCCTTTGACGCTAAACTATCCTATCCTACTGCAATTGTTGGATGATATACGCTTGATCCCAGATGTTACGTCGTTATCAGGCGAACAACTGGATGGCACCGCATTAGGCTTAGGTGTCGCTTCCGCTGCAAATATGCTACGCGAGAGCAATGCCCCCAGCAAGGTGATCGTTTTGCTAACGGATGGCGATAATAACGCCGGGCTTGACCCCATCACTGCGGCAGAGGCAGTAAGCACATTTGATATTCGTATTTATACCATTGGCATGGGTACCGAAGGCCCTGTCAACATCCCAGACCGTGAAAACAATCTTATACAGATTGATAACCTCAATGAAGATGTTTTACGCTCTATTGCAGAGATCGGAAACGGGCTGTATTTCCGGGCGGAAGACACCGCAGGCTTGCAGCAGATTTACCAACAAATTGATCGCCTTGAGCGCACAGACGTAGAGCGTCGTGTGTTTGTCCGTTGGCAAGATCAAGCGGTATGGATTATGATGCCTGCATTGTTGCTCTTGCTATTGGAACAACTCTTACGTCGTACTGTATTGCAGACATTGCCTTAGAGCCTATGTTTTTATATCCGCAAATTCTACTGGCTTTACTTCTCATACCGGCACTTGGCGTTGGCATTTGGTGGCGCGAACGTGAGCGTCAGCGCCAATTAAACGCGCTCGGTGATGCACAATTAATCGCATTGCTCACGGAGCAGGTTAACATAAATAGGCGTTGGTGGCGGGCGATCCTCTGGCTGGCGGCCATCGCCTTGCTCATCACCGCATTAGCGCGGCCTGTGTGGGGCATTGCGGAAGAAATCGTTACGGCAGAAGGTGTCTCGATTATGATTGTCATGGACGTGAGCGCCAGCATGGATGCGCGTGACATCACACCTAGCCGTATTGACCGTGCAAAACTCACTGCGCGGTCAATCTACGAAGCCAGTGAAGATAATCGTGTCGGTCTTATTTTGTTTGCTGGCGATGCCTTTGTGCAATTTCCGCTGACAACAGATGTGCAATCCGCATTAGCATTTTTAGATGCTGCAAACACAGCGTCTATCACGCGACAGGGTACCGCTATTGGCGAAGCACTTGATTTAGCCGTCGCAACCTTA
The DNA here is from genome assembly GCA_034437635.1 of Anaerolineae bacterium. GTDB lineage: Bacteria > Chloroflexota > Anaerolineae > Aggregatilineales > Phototrophicaceae > J038. Next base: position 19,060 of record DAOTTT010000226.1, read on the forward strand.
GATGATCGCGTATCTTCACGTTCCATCATCATTTTGATGACCGATGGTGAAAATCATGAAGCGCCACCACAACCTGTAGCAGAGCGTGCCGCTGACGAAGGTATCATCATCCACACCATTGGGTTTGGCAGTCTTGAGGGGACAAACATCCCTGTTCTGGATGAAAATGATGAAATCATACGGTCACGAACTGACTCAGCTGGTAACGCAATCACCACGCGGCTAAACGAAACCCCTTTAATCGATATTGCAGAGATAACTGATGGTATATATCGTCGTGCTTCGACCGATGGAATCGAAGTAATTGATTTACTTAACGCCATACAACAAGTTGAAACCGCTGAGCTTGAAAATCGATTGCAAATTCGCCGTATTGATCGCTATGGTATCTTTGTCTTTCTTGCTCTTATACTGCTCGGTACAGCCCTATTTTTGCCGGATACAACATCATGAGAGTAGGCTTATTTATCCTATGTTTGTTCATCGCTGGATGCGGCACCCAGACGCAACGCCAAAACAACAGTGGAAACAGTGCATTCTATGATGAGCAATATGACGTGGCTTTACGCAATTATCATACAGCGCAGGTTAACGACCCTGATAAACCTGTTTCTTACTTCAATGCGGCCTCAGCTTACTATCAAACCGGAGAGTATCAACAAGCCATCGCTGCCTTAGAACAGGCTTTAACCAATGCTGAGGGGCAAATTGCGGTTGATAGTTATTATAATCTCGGCAACATTTACGCTAGCTTAGGCGAATATGGGACAGCTATCGAAATTTATCAGCAGGGCTTGCGTTTAGACCCCGACGATGAGGACATGCGCTATAATCTTGAAATTGCGCTACTCCGTTATATTGACCCAACACCAACTGCCCAACAACAACAAACGAAACCTGAAAATGATCAAACAGATCCCGAAGTAACACCGACCAATAATCCGGGGGGATTTGATGGGCCGACACCAACACCGCCCCCCCAAGATATTGACCCCGAAGCAACACCTGAAACCGGCGCAGGGCAGGATGGCTCCGAGCAATCGTCAACGCCAGTACCACAGTCACAAGGGCAGATGAACGTCGAGCAGGCGGAACGTATTCTCGATCAAATACAGCAAGATCAACAAGCATTACGTGAATTCAGCCAAGAGGAAGGTGGCGAAGGCGATATATCGGAGAAAGACTGGTGATCGTACGTTTTATCGTAGGCATCATGATCGTCTTTAGCTTGTTTGCACAGGTAGACGCGCAGCAAGGCGAAGATGACGATAACCAAGATTACTTTGTAGAAGCCAGCGTCAGCAATCCAATGCCTTATGTCGGCGAACAAATTACATATATCATGCGCTATTATGCCTATACACTGGATGCGTTATTCGAAACGGATGCCCCTCTACGCATACCAGAGTTTGAAGGTTTTTGGCTCAATACAGTGCGCGATAATCCGTTTCGTGTTGAAGTCGTCAACAATGTGCAATATAACGTTGGTGAACGTACTGCGGAGATTACACCGCTCACTCCAGGCAGTTTCGTAATCCCAGCTTCAACGCTTTTTATAGAAAATCAGCTTTTTTTGCCGGGTGGCGTTTTCCGCAGCAACCCTGTAGCGTTGGATGTGCAACCATTGCCACCCGATGCCCCCGAAGGCTTTAATGGCGCAGTGGGGCAGTACTCCGTTAGTACAGAAATTGATCGCTTTTCGATTAATTTAGGCGAGCCGATTACGCTCACTATGGACATACAAGGTGTTGGCAACTTGGATCTGCTACCTGCGCCGAATTTAAACTTAGGCGACAGTTGGCAGATTGTGACAACACCAGCGCAACCCCCAATATATAGCAGTGACATCAACTTCGGCCAGCGCGTTTTCGAGTGGTTGCTCATCCCTAGGGCAACCGGCACCCTGACATTAAATACCATCCAATTTGTTTATTTTGATCCAGAGCAGAGAATTTACCTCACAGAACCTGCACCAGCGTTCACCGTGAACGTATTCCAAGGGGATAC
>DAOTTT010000227.1:0-4379 GCA_034437635.1 Anaerolineae bacterium
GTGGAAGTGGAACGCGCCCGCATGGATGCGCTCGCGGCCTTGCTCAAGGCGGCTGTTCAAGGCGACCCTTTGCCCAATCGTGTGGATTTAGCACGCGGTTATTGAGCGCGATCGACAAATTGTGTGAACTTTTTGCGCCACCAGGGATGCAAAGACGGTCTTTCCAGCGCCTTTTTGATGTCATTGGTATGCTCGCGCCAGTTGAAGAACATGCGATATAAGGCTTGGATGGAAAATGTTATGTCGCCATCTTCGAGCTTAGTAATCGCATCCCCCGCGCCGATGCTGCCTTCTTCCACCACGCGCAAATAGACACCCGGTAAGCCCGCCTGCTGGAACTGTGCGACAAAATCCGGTATGTCCATCTTATGGGCGAGCTTGCTACACGGAATACGTGCCGTTGTCGTCTGGACGACGGCCTCACCGATGCGGTAAACATCGCCGGGATATATAGCGTGTTCTAATAAGCCTTCGGTGGTCAGATTTTCCCCAAACTGCCCATAATGAAGGTCGTGGCGTTGGAGCTTGTCGCGCCAATAGACGTAATTTTCGTAGGGGTAAAGATAAGCGGCCTTTTCTTCTCCCCCATGATTATCCGGGTCAGCTTGTTTGTCGCCATCGAGGTTATGTTGCCGCAGCATCACGCGGCCATTTACGGGCGATTTAAAAATCCCCGTTTGCATCTCTTGGCCGTTGATAACGACCGTCTTGGGCATCCCGACGTTAACGGAAAGCACGCGCATAAGTCATCCTTTCGATTTAGCTGACAACCCAGCCGAGTTCGAGCAACTTTTCAATAATGATGTTGGCGGCGTTTCCATCTTTGATGATAAAGGCATCTGCGCCACTGGCAAGCGTGCTTTCTCGCGCTTGGGGGTCATCATTGACGGTGAAGATAAATACTTGGGTTGATTGCAGTTTGGGATGACGGCGAATGCGGTTGAGCACTTGTTTACCGGTCATATCCGGCAGGCGCAAATCCAGCAGGATCAATGCCGGTTGCACCGTCTCCGCGAGGCGCAAGCCTTCGCCGCCCTTGGATGCGACAAACACGTTAAGGCCGCGTTGCGTTAAAAAGTCGGCGTAGCGACGGGCTTGGGTGGGGCTGTCGTCGATAATCAAAATGGTTTGTGCGCGTGGCATAGGCTTATCTCTCATCTGTTGATGGCATCATGCCTACAGTGTAACGTGTTGTCGCACAAACCAGAATGAAACTTTCGTAATGTGATACTATTTGAGCGTCAAGCTAATCGGGCAGTGATCCGACCCCATGACATCGGCATGGATGGCGACATCTTCGACACGCTCTTGTAAATCCGGCGTGATGAAGAAGTAATCAATGCGCCAGCCGACGTTCTTGGCGCGTGCGCCGCCACGATACGACCACCAATTATACGCGCCCTCTAGTTCCGGGTTGCGTGCGCGGAAAATATCGACATATCCTGCTTCAACATAGCGATCCAACCATTCGCGCTCCTCCGGCAGAAAGCCGGTTGTCTTTTTGTTCTGCTTGGGGCGGGCGAGGTCGATCTCGTGATGAGCGGTGTTGAGATCGCCGCAGAAGATCACCGTGCGGCCTGCGTCTTTACGGTCGTTGACGAATTTCAGGAAAGCGTCGTAATAATTCAGCTTATAAGGCACGCGGCTATGATCGCTGCTGCCGTTGGGGAAGTACGCCGTCACAAAGGTGAAATCGTTGTATTCGGCGATGATGGTACGGCCTTCTTGGTCGAATTCTTCGATGCCCAGGCCAATCTGTACGCTGTTTGGCTCTGTGCGGGTGAACAAGCCAACGCCACTATACCCCTTTTTGACGGTGCTTGTCGCCCAGTAGGTATGATAGCCCTCCGGCTTGAGCAGTGCCTCATCGAGTTGATCCGGGCTGGCTTTAGTCTCTTGCACACCCAGGATGTCGGGCTGTGTCGTTTGCAACCATGTTAAAAAGTCCTTTTTCTGTGCAGCACGGATGCCGTTTACGTTCCAAGAGAATAACTTCACGCGGGTTAGTCCTTACAAGTTAGAGAGTAGATCGGTTGTTACGTTGGAGCGGCGCAGTTGCGCACGGGCTTCGGCGGTATCTGCCGCTTCTTTAGATAAGCCTTTGCGGGCGAAGATCGTGAAGGCTTGTGTGTAGCACTTATACGCGGCTTGTGTTTGGCCGCGCTTGGCGAAGCTCTGCGCTTGCTCGACTAGAGTATAGGCGGTTTCCACTTCAAGTTCTGACTTGGAAAAGTATTCCAGCGCCTTTTTAAAATAGGGGTCTGGTGTGTCTTCAAAATCATCAGTCGGCGCATGACCTAAGAGCGAAATCACCTGGGCGATGGTGCGATTGGCCTGCCCCAAGCGGATGTTCATACCGGATTTTTCGGCATATTCCAGTGCAGTGATGGCATTATCCCATGCTTTGTTGAAAGCCAACTCAATAATGTCGATTTGTGCCAGCCCATAGTACATCTCGCTGCGGGTGCTCCAGTCGTTTTCGAGGAATTTGTCAGTAGTGGCTTCTTGTTTGTGACTGGCGTTTAAAGCATTCTGGAAGACGGTGCGAGCGTTGTTGATGTTGTTTTGCTCAATGTAGATTAACCCTTCGTTAGCTAGCGCGTTAGCTTCCAGCCGCCATTCTTCACGGCCTGCGACCATTTCAGATGCTTCGTGGAACATCCGCCGGGCACGGGTGAGATTGCCCTGTAAGCGATAGGTTTCGCCTAGGTTGAGCATGGTAACCACCGTGCGATATTCATCACCAGCATTTTGATAATAGCGGCGGGCTTGGTCAAAATGTGCAAGGCTTTTTTTATAATCTTGCTGATAACCATATAAAATGCCCAGGGTCGTCGCGAGATAGCCCATAGCGGGGATGTTATCAGTTTTGCGCAAATCAGCTCGGATGTTATCAGTTTTATCTAGCGCGACTTTAAACGCCATGTCGCCCTTCATCACACTAAGATAAACATCATGGATTTGTTGGTAAAATTCGGGATCAATTGCGACACGCTTAAGCGGTTCGACCATGTGAGTAATCCATATCTCTTGCTTACAATCGGCTTATTACAGGAAGCATACTGTTTCAGTTTGGTGTTGACAATAGCCAAAACGCGCCAAGGTTAATATACTTACAAGTAAGATAGTATGCGTTTGCTGCAAACATATGCTAATATCGCAAAACATATAAGCAAAAAGAGCGCTCTGTGCCCTTGCAATCGTTACTCTCCCCATTATCGGATGAACTCACCAAAGTCGAAGCAGTTAATCGGCTGATTAAACGCTTGCGTCTGCTGATCTTGAGCGGTGTGTTTTGGTTTATCTTGCTGGTTATCGCTTTTCTCGCTCAAATTGCGCTGCCGGATCATAATCACACCAACTTTTCTGTGTTGAACATACTCATCATCGGATTGCTTACGGTCAACCTCATAAATGGTATGTTGGCTGGCTGGACGGTGTTTAACGTGATTAACTTGCTCCAGCAGAGCCAACAAAAGCTGACAGCGCATACACAAGCGTTGTCGCGCCGGAGCTTGCAAATGGCGACGGCATCGCTTGTGGCGCGAGATGCAACTATAGCCGATGATCTTGAAACACTGCTCAACCATACTGCGCGGTTGATTACAGATCGCTTTGGCTTTTATCACACGGGGATATTTCTCGTAGATGTTAATCAAGAATATGCGCAATTGCGGGCGGCATCTTCCGGCGAGCCAAGCCAATCTTTGCTACAAAAAGATCATAAGCTAAAAGTAGGAGAAGAGGGCATTGTGGGGTATGTGACTGCGACGGGCGAAGCGCGGATTGCCTTAGATGTCGCCGACGACAAGAAGCACTATCGCAACCCTGTACTGCCTAAAACACGGTCGGAAATAGCGATCCCATTTAAAGTGTACGATAAAGTAATCGGTGCTTTGGATGTCCAAAGTGAAGGTCAACTTACAACACCTTATACAATCCGTTGTGCTGGTTCAACAAGCAGAAGCCGAAAGCAAGCAGATTATGCTCAAGGCGGTTTATCCAGAAGAAGCGATTACACTCATGGCGGATGGTGCACGCTTGGAGCAAGTGCTCACCAACTTGGTCACAAATGCCGTCAACTACACGCCCGAAGGCGGTAAAGTGGCCGTCCGTTTGACTAACGATGATGATCGAATCCGCATTGCGGTTATTGATACGGGTATTGGCATCGCGTCAGAACATCAGAAAAACTTATTCCAGCCATTTTATCGCGTGGATGATGCGACATCTCAAGGCACAGGGCTTGGTCTGAGCATCGCCAAGATGATCGTTGAATTGCACGGGGGGACGTTGCACATAGACAGCACCCCTAACCAGGGCACGACGTTTACGATTGCGCTGCGGCGGGTGGCTGCCCCAGCCTAAACCATTCGAGA
>DAOTTT010000228.1:0-3982 GCA_034437635.1 Anaerolineae bacterium
GAGGACTTTTATGTGTTGCTCAATATGGGCTGGTCGATGCCGTTTCCCAATCGTTCGTTTAAGCTGGTCGCCAGGCCGATTATCGGCGCACCGCCTAACCTTAAGCGCGTGATTATCGCCAGCAGCAACCCGCTAACCCGCACCTTGATTAACCTCACGCTAGGCCGCGAGCCGATGCTCAAGGAGACATTGCGCGTGGTGGGGTCATATGCGGCGGCGCTTGATCTGCTGCGTGCATAGGGGCGGATCGCAATCCGCCCCGTAATTGCTGTGGTGTCAATTAGCGCGTGAGGGTTTCCAGGTGGTCAACCATATCACCCAAAACGCTAAAGGTGGTGTTCACCGCGTCCGGCTGGAGCATATCCACCCCGGCGTGGTTGAGCGCGTCGATGGGGTACATGCTGCCCCCAGCGTTCAGGAATTCCACGTAGCGTTGGGCTGCGCCGTCCTTGCCCGCTAGGATGTGCTTGGCGAGTTCGTGCGCCGCGCTGATGCCGGTGGCGTAGCTATAAGTGTAGTACGCGCTGTACAGGTGGCCGAAGGTCGCCCAGGTGATGCCCACGCGCTCCCGGTCAAAGCGCATAGTGTCGCCGTAGGCTTCGCCGAACAAGTCCGCGCAGAGTTCGATCATCTCATCGGCGGTGGGGGATTGCCCCTTTTCTACTCGTTGGTGGATTTCGTGCTCAAAGCGGGACAAAGTCGGCATGATGAGGAAGTAACGGTGGAAGTTGTCCATCGCTTCTTCGATCAACGCGATTTGGAACACCGCATCCGGGTTGGCCTCGCGCAGATAGGCGCGGGTCATGGCTTGGTTAAAGTTGCTGGCGACTTCCGCCGCGAACAGCGTATAATTGGCATTGACATAGCTTTGATTCTTGCGGCTGAGGAAGCTGTGCATACTGTGGCCGAGTTCGTGCGCGAGCGTGCTCATCGCGCCCATGCTCTCGTCGTAGCTCATCATGATGAAGGGCATGGTGTCGTATGTGCCGAAGGAGAACGCGCCTTGACGCTTGCCCGCGTTGACGGCACGGTCTACCCAGCGATCTTGCAGCGTGCCTTGCTTGAGCGCGTTCACGTAATCATCGCCTAATGGCACTAGCCCGTTGCTGATCCAATCAACGGCTTGCTCATAGGGGACGTGGGGCTGTGTGCTGGCGATGGGTGCCCAGATGTCATACGGTTGGATGTCGTCTTGGTTAAGTGCCTTGCGCTTGATCTCCCAGTATTTGTGCCATGTGGAGAGGTTGTTCTTGAAGGTATCCAGCAGATTATGGAAGACATCTACCGGGATGTTATTGCTAAAGAGGCTGGCGTGTAGGCTGCTCTCGTAGCCGCGCACCCGCATGTTGAACACATCTTGCTTTACGCTACTGATGTACAGCCCGGCGATGGTGTTCTTCAGTTCCAGATACTTATCGGTGTAGCGCTCATACGCTGTCCGGCGGATTTCCCGGTCGTTGTTGTTGAGCAAGGTGTCATAGGTAGCTTGGGCGACATCATATTCGTTGCCGTCGCTATCCACCGCTGGCTTAAAGGTCATGTCTTGCCCGGTCAGCGTATCGTAGACGTTCGTCCCGGTCATGAAGGGATCGCGCACGAGGCCCAGCACTTGCTCGACTTCATCATTGCGGATGTGTGCTTGTTGACGGAACAGGTCATCGACGTAATGGGCGAGATCGCTCAGGCCGGGTTCTTCTGCAATCCATTTTTCTGTTGTTTCTTGGCCGATGGCGATGACTTCCGGGTTGAAGAAGGCCGCCGCTGCGCCCAACTGCCCGAAGATGCTCCCGGCACGCCCGACCATCGCGTTAACCTCTTGGTCGTTGGAGTCCACCGAGACTTCCATCATGGCGTAAAAATAGAGTTTCATCGCGTCCCGCTGGAGTTCCTCTAGCTTTGCGCGGGCTTCCATCAGTACCGCCGGGCCTTCGCTCAAGCGGCCTTTGTAGGCTGCAATCTCCGGGATGCGCCCCGGCAGTTCTTCCGCGAGTGCTTCCCACTCGGCACGGTCCGCAAAGACTGATTCGCGGTTCCATTTTTGTGCATTATCAACCGCTTTGCGTTCGGCAAGTTTTGCCATTGCTTTTGCTCCTTGTAAAAAGCTGTATTTGAATTGATTTTAATATTGTAACCTGTTTTGTGAAATGTGTAAGCCTTTGAGATCGCAGGTATTACGAATATTATTTCGCATAAATTATGTCTTACCCATGATATTAGTAAAAGATAAGCGTTTTACTAAAGCGGATATAAATTAGGTAAATTGTTCCGGTGTATTACAGTCGGGAGGAGAAGTTATGTCCGCAGCGATTATCCAGGCTAGGTATGAAGAACTTGATCAAATTGCAGGGGATTTTGAAGCGAATAAGGAGCAAGCACTCAATCAATATCGTATCTTATGCGGTAAGAACGGGCGAAGAGCAAGCCCTCTTCCCGGCAAAAGACCTTCCCCGTTTTACGTCGGCATGGTCGCCACAATCAACGCATTTACTCGTGCTGGCTAATGAGGCATCGACTGGTTTGCCGGCAAAGCGAGATAGCCGGGCGCAGTCTAACCGGGGGGATCGCCTGTTGATCGTTGATGTCGAAACGCAGAACGGCGAACAGATCGCCCCTAATGCGCAACATCCGGCTTGGTCGCCGGATGGGGCAACCGTCGCTTATCTGACACAAAATGATGACACGCACGCGATTATGCTCTATGATGTCGCCGCACAGACGACACAGGTACTGCACGAAGTTACCGGCGGCGGCATCAGCCCTATCATATGGTCGCCGGATGGCACGCAATTGGCCTTTGTCTCTTACCCGGATTATTGGCAAAATGGCACGCTCAAAGTGATGACGTTAGCAACGGGCGATATTCAAGATACCGAGTCTACAGCCTTTTTTTGGCCGCAGTGGATCGCTTGTGGTGATGCAGAGTAGATATATCTATTCCCCACTCATACGCGGTTGAGCGCGGCGATACACTTGAGGAAGAACGGCTTGCAGCAGGGTTGTATATCATAGCTGATGTCCAGTTCTTCACGTTCAGTATCATAACATCCGTTGACGGTCACGCGGGGCGCTTTCCCGTGTACATCGCAGCGCATATCCCCTAGCGCCTTTTGGATATGCGCGTCAATCTGGGCGCGGGTGTGGTCGAGCATCATCTGCGTTTCGTATGGGTCAAGCCATGCGTCGTCGTTGGTATCATTGTCCATCGTTTGTATGTCGAATGTGACGTTAATCGCCATGATTTAGCCTTTTGTTGGTCGTTTAAGGGGCAGCCATTCCGCTATTGCTGCACGGATCGCTTGCTGCACGGTGGGCTGCGGTTGATCTGCGTTGATCCTTACAAAGCGTGCCGGTTCTGCCAGCATCAATTCTTTGTAACCAGTGTATACACGCTGATGGAAGGCCAGTTCTTTAGCGTCCATGCGGTTCCATTCTTCGCCGAAGAGCATCCCCTCAGCCCGCCGCTTGAGCGCCGTTTCCGGCTCAATATCGAGGAAGAACGTCACATCCGGCAGCAAGCCGCCGGTCGCAAAGGTGTTGATTTGCTTTAACGTCTTGAGGTTGATGCCATGACCATAGCCTTGATACGCATAGGTCGAGTCGATGTAACGATCGCTGATGACCACGCCGCCGCCTTCTAGGTGCGGTTGGATGACATCAGCGATAAGCTGCGCCCGTGACGCACAAAAGAGCAGGAGTTCGCCGCGTGGGTGGAGTTCGGCATTGTCAAAGTCTTGTAGCAATAAGCGCCGGATTTCATCGCCGATAACGGTGCCGCCCGGCTCGCGCACTTTTTTAGCATCATAGTCCTGATCGCTCAGAAATGGGATCAACTCGCGGACTTGAGTCGTCTTGCCGCTTCCGTCCACGCCTTCAAACGTGATGAACATGCCCGTCCCTTCTGTCGGTATTCAGCCGTTGATTGTAACTACTCAGCCATGCCCGCATCGGCTCAAAGCCGATGGCTAAACAAATGCTTGGAAGC
>DAOTTT010000229.1:0-6449 GCA_034437635.1 Anaerolineae bacterium
AGTCCCTTTGGCACGGGGCAAGTGGCTCGTAAAACCATACGAGAACTGCAATTGCGGCTTCGACATGGGGTTCTCAAGAAGCTGCTCGACTTTAGTCGATGCAGAGTGTCATATCTAACGAAGTCAACCGCATCATCCGTTATCTTAAGGGCATCGCCAATACGCTACGTGGCGCACAAAGCCGGGGCGATGCAGAGCGTTAACACCCGTTGGGCGTGGTAATGTTCGGGTCAACGCCAATATCATAGACATCATAGCGGATTTGTAGCGTCCCGGTGACAGGTAAGCTCGTCTCGAACAAGCGCAACGTGACGTTATCCACGTCTATATTCACGTAATACCGCACGATGACCGGCTCTTCGACTTGTGACACCCATAATTCGCCCTCAATCGCGGTGATCGCGCCGCTTTCGCCTAACTCAACTAATGGTAAACGTACCGCTTCCGGTGCGAAGTCATAGCGCCATACGTCCTCACTGTGGAGTACCCGCTTCTCCCCGGGGGGGGTTGCTTGTGTCCCCCCGCCGATCACCTCACCAATCGGCAAATCAGCCAGTGTCGCCGCATCCCCGCGTGCATCCCCCAAGCAGACGTTATCAATGACTAAATACGTGTTCCCGCCAATACGGACGGCTTCACGGTTGGGTGTTTCTTCTTCGCCGAATAACTCCCCGCCACCCTGTAGCTGTACCCGCCGCCGATTACCCAGTCGGTTATACCACACGGTCATGGTCGTTTCCGCGTCGACAGTACGGGGTGTGCGCGAGAATACGCCGTTAAAGCGAAAGCTGGCCTCCGCCCGCCAATTGGACACAAACACCAGGTTATCGTCCACCAATGGGAAGCGCACCGCATCCCGCATCCCAACGGGTGGGGCGATGCTGGTCAAGTAGTCGGTTGTGGCGAGTACCTCAATCGACGGAATGCGCGTGACGATGTCGTCGGGGGTCTGCCCACGCCCCCGGCAGGCGCTCAAGCTGAGGATGAGAAAAAGCAAAATTAAGAGCTTCCGCACAGTGTACGCTCCACTTGTCGTTAACAGATTTTGTATTGTAGCGTAAATTGCGTATTCTGCCTGTTGACAATCTGTAGGGGTAGGGCTAAAATTCTGTTCGTTGGGCCAAGAACCTGCTCTTGATTATTGCAACGCACTGTGGTTATAATGTGTTTCAACAGGCCATTGTAGCTCAGTTGGCAGAGCATCCGCCTTGTAAGCGGACGGTCATGGGTTCGAGTCCCATCAATGGCTTCATGGGTCTGTGTCCCGAGCGGCAAAGGGGGCTGACTGTAAATCAGCTGGCGTAAGCCTTCGTAGGTTCGAGTCCTACCAGGCCCACTGTAACAAAAACTGATGCCTCCGTAGCTCAGGGGTAGAGCGCTTTCTTGGTAAGAAAGAGGTCATGGGTTCAAATCCCATCGGAGGCTCAAATGCCATAGGAAACTATGGCATTTATTTATCAAGCAGGAGGCGTTCCCAATGGCGAAAAAAGGCAATCGCGTTTTAGTCAAGCTCAAAAGCACCGAGAGCGGCTATCAATACGTGACGTTCAAAAATCGCCGCAATACGACTGTGCGGCTGGAACTGAAGAAATACGATCCGATCGTCCGCAAGCATGTTGTCTTCCGCGAGACGAAATAACGTATTCTATCAACGACGGCTTTGTAAACGCGCAAAGTCGTTTTTGATTCCAACTTCCTCCACAACTTATGGTTAAATAGAATAAGGAACATAACCATGAGGAACCCCTATGGACAAATTCTGGACATTTAAGCGCAACAACAAAGCGCATACCATCACCTGCACTGTAGACGAAAGCGGTCGCTTGCATATCACAGCGGATGGGCGCACCGTCAAGCCGACGCAAAAGCTCAGTACGCATGGTATGCAATATACATTCATCCTTAATCGGCATCAGTGTGCGGTGTATCAACGCAACGACGCTGACCGCACCCGGCTTGTCTTGACTGTAGACGGGCAGAAGGTCAGCAGTGGTCGCCGTGCCCAGAAGACCGAAATAACCTTTAGTAATGCCGACCAAGCGGCGGTGTTCGCCCGGCGACAACAAGGCGCTGCACACCGGGCGGCATTACGCCATCGTTTGAGTGAGTCCTTGCCGGAATTAAGCTGGTTTTTCGCCGGGACGTTGGTATTTATCCCTATTCTTGGCGAGTTTTGGGGGTTAACCTTCTTCTTGATGATGGTGGGTTTAGGTGGGGTCATCTTGGTAGCGAGCGCAAGCCAATTGCGCATGGCTCAGCGGGTTTTCCTGGCATGGTTTATCACCATAGCGGTATGGGCGGTGTATTTAATCATGGCGATGAACGCGACGCTGCCTTGCCTGGTTCTTTAAGTGAGATCATCAAAACATAATGAGGCGACATGGGTAAGTTAAAGGATTTAGCATCGGTCAGCACCAGCAAGGCCGAGTCATTTGTCTATGTGCCGCCCGCAGCGGCGTTTGATGCAGCGCGGATTTTGGTCAAGCCGAATTTGGGCTATCCCAAGGGGCCGCCTGTCACCGTGAGCATGGACGTGCTCGGTGCCGTTTTGCGCGGGCTGCGTCGGGCAAATCCCCTGGCGCGGATCGTCATCGCGGAAGGCGTGACGACCAAAATTGATGCGGAAACTGTCTTTAGACAACTTGGCGTGTACGATCTGCTGGATAAAGATATGCGCATGGCCGACGCTGAAACACTTTTGATGGAAGATTATCCCAATATCTCGCCGGAGCCGGTGCGCTTTGAGTCGATGACGGCTCCCGGTTATGTGGGCGAATACGACTGTTGCATCAGCGTGAGCGCGTTTAAGCGCACGATCTTACACGACAAGCCTTTGATCTCCGCATCGCTCAAGAACTTGTACGGGCTTTTCCCACGCGAGAAATACCATGCACGCGGCCTGAGTTCTCGCGGGCAGTTGCACCGTCCGAGTGTGGGCGAGGTGCTTAAAGATGTGTACTTTACGGTCGGCCATCATTTTGATGGGGCGGTGGTTGATCTCACACAGAAGTTTGTCAGCCCGGACTGGAAGCCGGATCGCGGCGAAGCCGTCCCGGTGGGGCAAGTCGTTTGGGGCGATGATCTGCTCGCAGTGGATGAGGTAGCGTGTACAATCGCCGGGGAACCTGTGGCCGACTACATCGCGCCTATCCGCCAATTACGTAAGCAAATCCAGGGGCGTTGAGTATGGCACACAGAAGCCCGCGTGACCGCCAAACGGCGCAAGAATGGGCGCGGACGATGTTATCTAATCCGCGTGCGTTGATCTTAGATTTTGAGACGACCGACGCGAAAGACGCGGAAATCGTGCAGATTGGCGCGGTGAATATGCAAGGCGATGTCTTGATGGAAACGCTCGTCAAACCGGCCAAGCCGATCACACCGGGGGCGCAGCGCGTGCATGGCATCAGCGCGGAAATGGTGGCCGATGCGCCCGGCTTCGATAAGCTGTACACCAAATTCAGTACCTTGCTGGCCGGGTCAACCGTCATCGCCTATAACGTCAAGTTTGAGCAAAGCGTCATCGCCAGTGTGTGTGCGCGGCGCAAGCTACCGCAACCTAAGCCGAGTGTGTGGACGTGCGCGATGGAAACCTATGCTAAATTCTATGGCGCGTGGAATGCGCGGTATCGCTCATACACATGGCAGAGCTTGAGCAATGCTTGCACACAGCAAGGCATCGTCGTGCGTGGGGCGCATGATGCTGTGAACGACTGTCGTTTAACGCTGGCGCTGATGCAACGTATGGCGAATTAGCTGAGGCGGTTAGGGTCGTTGGCTTCTTGGTCGCCGATCTCTTGATCGGTAGGCATCGGGCAATCTTCAGACTGTAGGCCGTGCGGGACACTGCCGAAGAACGCGGTGATCGTTTGGCGTGGGGCCGTGCGGAAGCTCACCGCTTGGTCGTCTTCCACCGCGACCAAATGAATCACGGTATCCGGTGAGATGAACTCCCATGTATGCCAATTCATCGTGGCATCATCAATGATGACGTTGGGCGCTTGGCTGATGCGTTGCGGTTGTGTGGCCGTTGTCGGCGTGTCTGATTTGGTGTCAGGGGCTACATAAGCAAAAGCCACGACAATCAATATAGCGATGAGTGCGAGGACAAAACGCATACATAAACCTCCTGCGAAAATCTGCGCATAGTATACCATATTCTGCGTCATATTTTGAATAATGAGCGACAATTACCAGTACCACATACCCCGGATCTGAGCCGGGGGCTAGCCCACTGCAAAGCCCGTAAATGGGCTGTAAAAATGATACTTCATGATGACTAGCCCGTTTACGGGCTTCCGAGTCTTTATTTAGCTATCGGCTTTGAGCCGATGCGTGCAACTGTTGGCCTTTTAAATTGGTCTAATCCATTGCATATCAAGTTTGTAATGTGTACACTAGGGTTATCTGTTACAAAGTAGTCGATAGGCAATATTACCTATGCCAGATAAGCCGAAAACAGAACCTCGTCGTTCCACAACGCAATCCGGCTCATTCCCTCGGCCTAAATTCTTGGATAGTGAACCGCGTCAAGAGGCTCCGCCGCCGCCATCGCATCCGCCGGAGTATTTCGACGGTGGCGCAACCACCGGTAAGATGCCCGTCGTGACGGAAGGCCAGGATAAATCCGCGGAGCGTGATAATGATCGCGCTGCCGGAGTATAGTCCATGGAGACGAACCGCCGTTGGCACTTAGACTAACTCGAAAACGCCATCCCTGTATTGACGGCGCTCTTGCGGGATGGCGCAGATGGTTGGACGATTAGCGAAGTCGTCGGTCATCTGCTGGATTTGGAGGGCATATTTATCGAGCGGGCACAGCTAACGCTCACTGAGGATACGCCTGATTTGCCTTTCCCTGACTGTCAACGAACCACTCTTCTTGGCCGCATGGCATGATATGAACCACTTCAAGCAATTGAGGAACATACTTAACATTTAATATAATTGTTTTTAAGTGTTAATTTTCTTTCATTTTCCACTGCTTTAACTTTCACAATTTACTAAAAATAAAATACTATAAATTGATTTAGAAGTAGCAAAACTTCCGTAAATCAATTTTATCTTTAGCTAAAGAGGCACTGAAGCACAATATGTCGACCATCACTGTTATTGACAACGAGCACGTTCAACTCTACTACCACACTGATACTAAAATCGTCCACCATGTTTATCAACCGACCATTGGCGGGAAATATTTGCGTGAGCAACTTACAAAAGGCGTAGAACTGCTCAAAGAGCATGACGCGCATAAGTGGCTCTCCGACAATCACCTGTTTAATAGCTTGCCGGATGAGGACAACAAATGGATTAACGACGTATGGTTGCCACAGGCCATTGAAGCAGGTTGGCGTTTTTGGGCTTTAGTTGTGCCTAAAGAAGATTTAGGGCGCATGAATATGATTCAATTCGTCAATTCGTTCGCTCAGATGGGCGTTTTCGTGCGGGTGTTTGTTGATCCGGATGAAGCGATGGATTGGCTTGTGCAAGTGTCTGAAGAAACGGTCAAGCAATAACGACAACTTCGTCTAAAAACTTCCTAAAAAACCTATCTTTTAACGATAGGTTTTTTCATAGACTTTATTGACCTATTATGAACTCTATTGACATTAAATAAGGCTTTGTGATATGATATGGTCGCTGTGGGGAATACCATCCCCGCGCATTGTTAGTCCCTTATATCACGAGGCATGACAAAATGGCAAAGTACCTGACTAACATCAGATAATGCCAACGCAGTTCGGCATCCAGGTTTTGCTCGAAGGCGACAGTTGGTTTGCCACGGCGTGCCTTGCGCCATGCGTCGTACAGGTTGCTGAAACTGATGATTTGTGGATAGAGGTTTTTGTATGTCTTCATAATACCTCAATTTTCAAAATTTTCGATTCGCCTTCGGCGAAAAAATTTCAGGATTCAGAGACCAGAAAACAGAGTATCAGAGCTATTAATAAGAGCGGGCACAACGAAACCCGTCGAAGGGGTTGACGAGATCGGGGAAGAACCTGACGCGAAAGGCAGACCGCAGGTTGAACGAGGCAGTGAGGAACGAGCCGCCGCGCAACACGCGGCTACTGCTAGTATCACTATTACTCTCATGGTCGTCGTCATAAGGATAGTCCTGATACAAAGAGCTTGTCCACTCCCACAGGTTGCCGCTCATGTCCATCGCTCCCACCCAGGAAGCGCCGCCGGGACGACTACCAACGGGTGCTGTGCGGGTGCCGCCATACGTTGGATCATCTCTACCGATGACCAAAGCAGCATCATAGGTGTTCCCCCATGGATACACCAGCGAATCCGGGCCGCGTGCAGCATATTCCCATTGGGCTTCAGTAGGCAGATCGTATTCATCGCCGCGCGCTTCACAAAATGCTCGTGCATCGAACCAATCGACACAGTTGCGCGGTTGGTCCGGTTCTGACGACCATCGTTCACAGCCAATCGAACCG
>DAOTTT010000230.1:0-11913 GCA_034437635.1 Anaerolineae bacterium
ATTGATGTCAAATTCCAACAAGGTATTTTCGATCAACAGCACGTTATGGTTGATCTCCTCTTCCCCCGGCGGGGCAATCTCAACATCTTGCAGCAGATCCAGCGGCGGCAAGAATTTACTGCGTCGGACAACTTTCTTGTCCTCCTGCATCTGCTCTGCCGTGAAGTAATGCTTCATGCGTCCATCCGGGCGTTTGACCATCTGCGGCGCGGTTTTCTTTTTCTTCGGGATGAGTTCACCGATCATCTCGTTGGTATCCACTTTAAGCTGCCGCGCATCAACCTCGGCCTCTTCCGAGACTTTGAGCACATGCGAAAGGCGGTCATAATCCGCATCTTTTTTGACAACGGGCTTCTTCAGTGCATCCGGCTCGGCGGTTGGCTTGGCCGCCCGCGCAGGCCGCAACGATGGCGGCAAATCCGCTGGATTAGGTCGTATGCGCATCACCTGAGCACGTTTGTGGGGTGGCTTGGCCGCTTTATCCGCTAGCCCTTTGGCCTCTACGGGCGGCGTAACAACCGGCTTGATTTTTTCCGGTAACGGCGTAGCCGCGAGCTTGGCTCCACGTGTGTTGAGATAATTACCGATGCTGTTGAGCCAATTCATGACTTGTTGCCGCTTGATGCCGACGACCACGCCTAAGCTAAAGGCGATCAACAACACGAAAAGAATAATAGATACGGTTGTCCCCAAGACTGAGGTCGGCAGCACGCAAACCCCCCACCCAATATAACCGCCGCCTTCCCCGGCGCGTGCGAGTGCCCGCAATTCGCGGTCACCTTGCCCCAAATGGAGCAGCGCCAGCAACGCCAAAAACGCGACTTCCAGCGCCAAGATGCGCCCGGTAGTCACGTCGATAAAAATGCCTATCTTCGGCAAGAAGATCATCACACCAGCGACGATGATACCCGCCGCAACGACGATACTCCCTTCGCCGAATAAGCTCGTGAGCGCGTCCGACCAAGATTTGGCTAATACGGCATCACCGGCCACACCAAAGATAGCCATCAGCGAGATCACGCCGAAGACCAATAAAACGATGCCGCTGACCTCATCAAACCAGGGCGGGAGCGCGTCGAACAAGTCTTCCCAAAATTCGGGTTGGACTTGTCGCGCACCATTGTTGCTTTGATCTGGTTCGGTTGTTGTCGCGTCGTCGTCAGGCACCTTTAAATCCGGTGCTTGGGTTTGAGTCGTTGTGGAAGTTTCTTCAGTTTTTGCCACGTCCTATCACCGCTTTGCCCTTGCAACCAGTGGCTTTAATGATACTGGTTTGTCCACATATGCGCTATTCTGTGTTTAAGCGCAAGCTCAAGCCCAAGCGTCGCGCTGGGCCGTTGATGGTCAAAATACGCGCTTCGACCTCATCACCTTCGCCGACGACATTGCGCGGATGCAAAAAGTGGCCTTCTGCCAGTTCGGAAACGTGAATCAAGCCTTCTAAACCGTCTTCTATGCAGGCAAACGCGCCAAAATCAACCACATTGGTAATTACACCCTTGACTGTCTGACCGACCTCATAGCGGTCTTGCACCGTCCGCCAAGGGTCAGGCCGCAACCGCTTGAGGCTCAAGGCGATGCGCCCTGCCTCTTGGTCAACGCCAATTACATACGCGGTGACCTCTTGGCCGCGCTGGAGCATAGTCGATGGATGGCTCACACGCCCCCAGCTTAACTCGCTGATATGGATCAACCCTTCCAGGCCGCCTAAATCAACAAATGCGCCGAAGTCACAGAGATTGGTGACAATCCCGGTCACGCTGTCGCCTGCGTCTAAGGAGCGTAAGATGTCGTCTCGTTCGCCGGGTTCAGCTTGTGCCGCCCGTTCGGATAGAATGAGACGGTTTTTCTCGCGGTTGAGTTCAATCACCCGCAGTTCTAAATCCAGGCCGACGCGGTCAAGGAGTGCATTACGCCGGATAATGTTATTGGAGGTCGATGGGAATTGCAGCAGTTGGCTCGCCGGGACAAACCCACGCAAAGAGCGATATTCCACCAACAAGCCGCCTCGGTTATACCCTACTACGGGCAATACAATCACCTCGTCATTATCGTAGATTTCGGCGACTAAATCCCAATCTTCTTCTTGTACGCCGCGATGAATCGTATAATGCTCCTCGGACTCGGCAGCGTCGCCGTCATAGTCGTCATACCCGCCCAGTGTGTGTTGGTCGAGATGCACGGTCGATGTGTGTTCGCCTTCGTCTAATAAAGCTGACCAATAGTCTTCATCCACTTTAGGCGGCGATGGTTTAACATCTTGCCGTTGTTCGGTATCTGTAGTCATACGTCTGAACCCCCGTCCTTAACTCACGATAGGCTTACAATAAAGATGAGCGTTAATCTACAGCCCATTATAAGGATTTTTCTATATGCAAGCAAACGATTAAGATTTTCCGAGTTGTTCGCTTTCCATATCAAGCATGGCATCGGCTAGGCGCTCGATAGCCGCACTTTGCTTGCGATAGAGATTAGCCTCACTGATATACAATCGTCGGGCGGTATCTTTGGCCTTCTTACTATCAATAAAACGCAACGATAAGATATTATATAACATCCATTCTGGGCTTTTATAATCGCGTTCCCCATCCGGGCGCAGCGTTTCCAGCGCATCGGTGATTACATCGCGCAGTGCCTTAACGGGGTTGTCTTCTTGGCGGGCTTGCACCACTTGGAGTTCAAGCAGGCGGCTGCTTGTCAAGCCGGGGCCGCCCCAATAATGACGCAAGGCGGCGTGTACCTGCTCAATGACTTGATCGCGCTCCGGCAGCATGGAAACCGCCGGCTTGCCGTTGCGCCCTGGCCGATACTCGACCTCAGCGGCGCGGCTGCGCGTGATGGCAATTTGTGGCAGCAGCCCTTCCAGCGCGGCGTAAATCTCCGACTGTAACAGCATATCATCCAGGGTACGTGCTAACCGGCGGATAAACAGCCGGATCATCTCTTGTGCTTCGTCATCCAGCGGCATGACCCCCTCAACGGCTTCAATGCCCATCATACCGACAAGCGCCGGCTCCCCGTCTTGGTTGGTCATGCGGCGGCTGTACAAGGGCGCGACCCAATACCCGTCGAAATCCTGCAAGGTATACGGCTCACTCGCATGGAAGTTTTGCACCTGTTCGTCCATATCATCTTGGATCGTCTCCGGCATGATTTTAAGATCACCCACAGACTTGATAAACGCCGGCGTGCGGTCGATGAGCGCGGCAACGAACGCCTTTTCCACGCGCAGATAATCGCAAGCCGCCTCTAATGTCGCTTCGACAAGCTGCATTAAGTCCGTGCGCGTCAGCAAACGCTCGGAGAGATGATGTAATTTGTTGATCTGGTCATCACCATCTTGGTTATAGATCAAGCGGCGCTCCAATGTAGGCAGAATAATATCGACCACCCACTGCCAGAGCAAAATCACCGCGACGACGGCAAACGGCATAAAGTCGCGGCCGATAACGCCGACAATCTCCGTCGCGGGTTTGGTGAAGACGATCACAGCTAAGGCCAGCATCCCAGTGGCCGGCCCAAGCAGCATAAAGCGCAGTAACTCCGCTTTGACGACGCGATCCGGTTGGCTGGAGCCGAAGAAAGACAGCGGATACGCCAGCAACAACAGCATCAAAATCACGATGATATTGGCACCATTGACCAGCAACAGCGACAATAACGAGAACTCCCCGCCGGGGTTGAGCAACACCGAATACGGGAAAATGCCCACACTCGGCATTAACAAGCCGATCAGCAAATAAGTCATGCGGCGTTGGGTGCTCCGTGTGAGGCACCGTTGCTGCGCCCGCCACACATTAATCAACGCGACGATATTCGCAACGATGAAATACGCGATGTAGATGCCAAACAACGCCCCACCGCGCATACTCACGGCACCATTCACAGGTTGGAAGACGACTAAGTGATCCGTGAAGACGGCCAAAAGCAAAAAAATCAGGCCGATAACATAGAGGACGCGCACCACGCGCCGCCGCCGCCCCCGTGATGCCAGCCCGGTCGTTTCTAGCAGCGCATCCGACAGGTGAAATGTCGCCGCCGGGATGAACGCCAAGCCAATCCACTGGAAGCGCTGCAAGCTTTCCCATACGCTCATCATTGGCTCTAGGACGATCAACACATCGCCGATATAAGCGACCGTCACCATGCCGAGCACAATGGCCGATGTGCGGCTGATACGGTTATTGAGATTACGGGTTAGGTTATACAACAAAAGTGAAGCCGCCACAATGACGATGGCCGCCGCCAGCGTCTCGTTGACGGACTCCAAGATCGTGCGGAAAAAGTCGGTCATTGGTAGCCTTCGGTTAGTTCTTGGTTTTTAGTTATTCGTTTTTGGTATCTTGAGACAAACTGTGGCTAGGTTGCGTTGATATTTTGGACAACAAAAACACCGTCCACACATGATTCGTGATTTCTGGGGACACGATTTTTGCGTCCGTCAATGTGCGTCTTGTTTCTCAAGCCTAGCATGGGTCTTCAAGATCAAAACGGTTTGCTAAAAACTTATAGCTGTTCACTGTTCGTCTTAAGCGTGTGATCTACAATCAAATCGCATCACAGGATAGCGCAATTTGTGCATAGCGGGTAGGTTAACGTAGGGTCTTGCCGAAGAAAACGGCAATATCCCCGGTGTGGAAGTAGCGGTCATTGTAGCCACAGAAGGTGAGGTTTTGCTTTTCGCAGAAGCCAATGGCGGGGTAATTTTTGGTCTGGGTTTCGACGGTGATCTGTACCATATCCTGCTCACGCGCCCATCGCTGCGCGATCTTAAACAGGCGTGCGCCGATCCCTTGCCGCCGATACGGACGGTCAACGACGACATCTTGCACCCACCCGGTACGATGCACCGGGTCTATGCGCATGGTCAGGTAGCCTAAGAGGGTATCTTCTCCCGGCTCGATCTGCGCTTCCGCCACGAGGAAACACTGCCCCGCGTTGAGCGCCAGCTTAAGCCGATGCTCTGAAACAGGATAGACGACATCCATAGAACGCGGCAAGCGATCCGTGCGAAAATACACGCCGCGCCCGGCGCTTTCCGGTTGGACGGTCATCTGCCAAACGCGCTCCGTCTCATAAGTAGCATCCAAGGCCAAGCACGCGGGGGCATCTTTTGCCAGTGCATCACGGATTTTAAAGGACATCGGCACTACACCAGATACGCATCGCCAAATGTGCCGCGCAGCGTAATTTCTACCAGCGGCGCATCTGCATCACAATCCACCGCCTCGAAGACGTTCTCAGAGCGGTGATCGTAGCGGTGAATGTCGTGCTTGACGCGGAAGACGCGGCTTGCGTCAATGATAATGCGTGTGCGATAACCAGGCGGCGACACAACATGGATATTGCCGAAGGTCGAGCGCACATACAGCGGTTTAAACGCCTCATAGGGCGCTGTCACGCGGACATCACCGATGCCCGTTGCCAAAATCGCCTCGTGGACGATCAAGCCGGACATATCCAGTTCAACTTGGCCGATGTGCGTGCTGACCAGCAATTGCCAGGGCAAATCCGTCGCTAGGCCAACTTGCCAATCCGCGAAGTTATACCAGGGGGTCGCGCCGCGATCCATGCGGATATGGGCGTAAATATCGCGGACATCCAAAAACGGCAGCACACCGGCGGCATATCGCCCGGCGATCAAGCGGCCTTCGCGTTTAAGAGCCCGGATGTCTACATCAATCGCCCCGGCGCTGACTTCCAGCGTGGCGCTTTCCACACTCCCGCGAGAAATTGCGAAGGGGCTGGTGGATTTACTAGGGATGAGATCCCCACGCAACAAGACTTGCGTCCCGGCGACGACTAATAACAAGGGCAATAGCGCCACCGTGTTAAAGTCACCGAGCAGTAAGAAGTTATCCAATAATAAAAGAAAGCCAACGATCACCAAGAGCGTAGGCCAAAGCCAGGGGAAAGTGGCCCCCTGGCGTGTTTGTTTGCTGGAGTTTGCCAAGCGTGATTACTCCTCGTAGAGATAATCCCGCAGGATAATGTGTGCGGAGGATTGACGCAGACGGTTGAGCGCCTGGGCTTCCAACTGGCGCACACGTTCGCGGGTCACGCCGATGGTCTGGCCGACTTCCTCTAAGGTATAGATGCGCCCGTCTTCCAAGCCGTAGCGCAAGCGCAAGATTTGTGCTTCACGCGGTGGCAGGCGGTCCAACGCCCCTTGCAACTGCTCATGCAGCAGGTGCGTGGCGACTTCGTCCGCCGGGGCCGGGCTGTTGACATCTTCGACGAAATCGCCAAAGGTGGAGTCGCCGTCATCGTCAATGGGCGTTTCCAAGCTCACCGGGCGACGGGCAATTTCCAGCAGGTTTTCCACCTTATCCGGTGTAATCTCCATGCCAACGGCGAGTTCTTCGATGGTTGGCTCGCGGCCTAATTCTTGCAGCAAGTTCAACTGTACACGGCGCATCCGGTTGAGTTGGTCGCCCATGTGTACCGGCACGCGGATAGTCCGGCCTTGGTCGGCAACCGCACGGCTGACGGCCTGACGGATCCACCATGTCGCATACGTGCTGAACTTATGCCCACGTTGATATTCAAATTTGTTGGTCGCACGGATGAGGCCGATGTTACCTTCCTGGATGAGATCTAAGAAGGGCACGCCCCGCCCGATGTACTTCTTGGCGACGCTAATCACCAGTCGCGCATTCGCACGAATCAGGTGTTCCTGCGCCATTTCGCCGTCGATGATGGCATCTTTAAGATCATAGACATCATCCATCGGCAGGCTGTCGCCATGTTCCTCAAGGTACTCTTGGGCCTGTTCGCCGCGTTCCATCCGCTTGGCTAACGAAACCTCTTCATCAGCGGTGAGCAAGGGTACACGACCAGCTTCTTTAAGATACAAACCGACGACATCGTCTGTATCTAACGCTTGCCGATACCCGGCATCTTCCATGATCTCAGACAGTTTGAGTTCACGGCCTTCTTCCTCGTAGTCGTCATCCTCTTCTTCACCTGTAGGATCAACCGACTCTGCCTCGTCTGTCAGGGTATCTTCTTCATCGTCATCTTCTTCAACAGTGTCTGCTTCAGTTTCTTTAGATACGACATCGACGCCCGCGTCCATAAGAGCATCCATAACCTCATCCAACAGCAGTACATCGTTTTCGATGTCCGGGAATACGGCTAAAATGTCATCAAAGGTCAAAGACCCTTGTTGACGGCCCTTTGCAACGAGCCTTGCCTGAAGTTCTTCCTTTTGGTTCATTTGCATTATTACAGCCATACGCACAAGTTAAGCCCTGCTATACAGATAGCAAGGCGTTTCACCTCATAGA
The DNA here is from genome assembly GCA_034437635.1 of Anaerolineae bacterium. Taxonomy (GTDB): domain Bacteria; phylum Chloroflexota; class Anaerolineae; order Aggregatilineales; family Phototrophicaceae; genus J038. Next base: position 7,290 of record DAOTTT010000230.1, read on the forward strand.
CTCTCGATCCGACACACTATTACGTTAGTGTTGAGACTGTAAATTAGTCAACAAACCCCGCGAAAAGCGGGGATTGCTTGATTTAATATCAGTCGCATTGACTACCGCAACATTTAAATAATACAGTATCGTGAATAACAGAACTTGTCAAGCAAATCGGCATGAACAGTATACGATTATACAGAATTGCGACAATTGTTAAGCAATTTTGATCTTTTTTGACCCACAAAAATCCGTTAAAAACCAAAAAAACTAACATGTTACGAAAGGTAAAAATTTATGAATAGGTTATAACCAAACAAATTCATAACAATAAACAAATTAATCTAACGGTGGGTTAAGCAGCTTATCCACCAAGTAGAAGACCGCCCCACCATCAATAAGATAGACATCTGGCCGGTCATCAACCAAAGCGTAAAATATAGGGGTCTCCGCAGTGGGGTCGATGGGATCACCGATTATGAGAAAATGCTCAGAATCATCGACTGTCACAAATTGCACAAACATAAACGCACTCAATTGCTGGAAACCGTACTGCGTTAAGTCCGCGTCATCGTCTAATGGAAAGCGCCGTTCATAGGGCAAAACGTCCAGCGTGCGCAGCAATAAGCGGATCTCCGCTTGGTCGAGCGTTTGCCCGGCCAGTTCCGGCGATACCCACTGCCCGTCATCCGCCAGCACATAGGTAATCGCCCGGTCAGAGTTCGGGTCTTCCAGGCGTACCGCGTTGATGTCGCCAAATTCAATTGTCTCGTAAACTTGCGGGATGCTTGTCGCGGGTGGTGCAGTCGGCAAGAACGGGATATCCTCCTGCTGTCCGGAGAGTACCAATAACGCCACCATACCGACAAAGCCGCCCAAAAGTAAGAGTAAGCCCGCCATCCGTCGCTTCATCGTCTGCTCCTCACATACCAAATGCTCGCACCGATCAGCAGCACAAAGCCAGGGATAAAAATGAACAGAATAAAGTTGATCTGATCCAATTGATCCGGCGAAATAAAGATCGTCGGCGGGGCAATCGCGCCGGAGGCGAAGCCGAACGTCACCTGTTCGTCAAAGTTACTCAGCCAATTGAGCGCCCCGACGAACAACAAACCATTGCCCACAGGTGAGCGGATTTGCCCATTGGTCGCAAAGTCGCTATCCCCCACCATGAGGACGCGCCCGCCGGTGTCGGCGTTTTCCGCAAAGGCCACCGTGACCATCTGGCCGGGGATGTCTTCGCCCTGGTCATATGCGTAGGTGTTGTTAAGGCCAACTTGAGTGAGATTGGTTTCCGCATAGCTGGCCGGGGATGACATAATCGCCCGGCCATTGTTGACCGGGGGCGTGTCGTCCACCATGATAGGCCGCGCCAAGCGGAATTGCGTGTTGGAGTCGGGCTGCTCTGGCACATTAATCCCGGCGGTGATGGGTGAGTCGAAGATTTGGAAGCTGAATATATCTAGCGGGGACGGCGTATCAATCGGCGCTTCGTCCACGATGACAGCTTCCATCGCCCGCAAGCCCCAATTCTGCCACAGGTATTCATCCAATACGCTGCCTTCTGAGAGAAAACCCACACCCGTAAAGTCTACATCCGCCATGATGAAGACCGCCCCACCCTGCGCCAAGTAGCGGTCGAGCATATCGACCACCGCCGGGCTGACCTGCTCAATGGGATTTGCCAGCACCACCACCGACGCATCATCGGGCACATCACGGCCTAAGTCCGCGCCTTCTTGCAGGTTAATTTCCACCACGCGCCAGCCTTCAAACTGCAACAACTGCGAGCCAATCAGCAAGCCATCGGCTGCCTGGTCGTTGATCTCGCGTTCGCCAAAGCTGACATCAAAATACGCGACAAAGTTCCCCTGTTGGAGCAAGCGACTGATCGCTTGTGTCATTTCGCGTTCGTGTTTGTCCGAAATCGGCACGTAGGAAATCGAAGACGGCACAACGTCGCCATCTTCCACAAAGGTGATAAAGACATCACCATCTTGTGCGTTGTAGGCATCGGCAATCGCGGGTTGCTCCACCGGGTCGATGTACTGCCGCGTGATGCGCCCATCGGAGATGACCTCATATTGCCGCCAATATTGATCGTCTAATTCGCGCAGGGCGAGGTTTTGCGTGGAATAAAAGCCAACAATGCGCATATCACGGTTGATGCGCTCAACTACGGCTTCGGTTGTGTCGCTCAAGGTGAAGGATTGCGCCTCGGTGAGGTCGAATGTAATCACCTGACGATCAACAAAAATATAAAACATGACGACAATGCCGGTGAATAACACCGTTGAGAAAATCGCCAATGTGCCCTGGCGTGCCTGCCGCCCGGTGATGAAATCCACCACCTCACGCGGGGTGAAGACGATCCAGCCGATAAGCCCGGCGACAGCCAAAACCCCAAAGACTGCGACATAATTCTCGAACTCGCCTTCGTAGACGAAGGCCAACACCGTTAATAAGCTGAAGAATGCGAAGACGAAGCTAGCGACAAGGCCAACATCCGCCCGCGAGAACGTTACGTCACCGTCTGTCATTAACGCCACCTCCGCGACTCAATGATCCGAATTGCCATAAATAGCATCACCGCCATGATGCCGACGAAAAACACCACATCCTCCGCGCGGAAGATGCCAGCAGCAAACGACGTGGAAAAATGCCCCTGCAAGGTCAACTCGCGGATAAGTTGCGCGAGTTCAAAATCCGCGACGATATTACCGATGTTATCGCCCAACCACAGCAGTAACAGCGTAGACATACTCAAAAATCCGGCGACAATTTGGCTATCGGTCGTCGCGGAAAACATCAGGCCGACACTGAGCGTCGCACCGCCATAAAGCCAAATACCCATATACGCCGCGACCGCCCGGCCTAAATCCGGGAAAATATCCAGGTTGATTAAAAACAGTTGATACCCCAACGTCACCAAAAGCAGCAGCGTATAAAACATCCACGCGCTGAGGAACTTCCCAATAACGATTGCGCTATCGCTCACCGGGGCCGTGAGCAACAATTCCATCGTGCCTTCGCGGGTTTCCTCCGCTAACATGCGCATCGTGAGCAAGGGCGCGAAGAACACCATCGCAAAGCTCAAGAACTCCGGCACGGCAGCCGTGTTCGCTGTGCGCACGGTGACGCTGGTCGTCAAATCGTTGGTAAAGGCCAAGCCCGATACGACGAAGAAGGCCGCCGCGATCAAGTACGCATAGGGCGTAGTGAGTGTACTCACCATCTCCCGCCGAAAGATAATCCATATACCGCGAATCATGCTGTGTCCCCTTGGCTGACGAGCGTCAGGAAAATGTCTTCGAGCGTCACCGCAACCGGGCGCAGTTCCAACAGCATCCACCCCGTCGCATTGACGCGCTTAACGACCTGCCGCCGGATGTCGTGGCCGGGTGGCGCATGGACTGTATACCCCCCCGCGAGGCGTTCGACGCGATCCACGCCGTCTAATTCGTTGAGTAACGCCTCTATTTTTGAGCGCCCCGCCCCTTCGATCTGCACGAAGACGCTATCGCCAGGGTACAGTTGCTCGCGCAATTCCGCCGGAGTGCCTAAAGCGATGACCTCACCATGATTGATAATCACCACACGGTCGCAGACCTGCTCCGCTTCGCTGAGGATGTGCGTGCTAAATAACACCGTATGCGTAGATTTTAAATCGTGTACGGCCTGGCGCACTTCGATCACCTGTTGCGGGTCGATGCCGATAGTCGGCTCATCGAGGATAATCACCTGGGGATCATGGACGAGAGTCTGTGCGAGGCCAAGCCGCTGCTTAAGCCCCTTAGAGAGGCTGCGGACTAGCGTTTTACGCCGATCATACAATTGCACGCGCTCTAGCACGCGGTCGATTTGCTTTTGGGGTTGGCGCACGCCGCGCAACTTCGCCCAAAAGCGCACATAGCCTTCAACGGTCATATCCGGGTAGAGCGGCACACGCTCCGGCATATACCCCACCGAGCGCCGCACCGCTAACGAGTCCTGCACGACATCATGGCCTGCAACCCGCGCTATGCCTGCTGTCGGCGGCATAAAGCCGGTCAAAATGCGCATGGTGGTTGTTTTGCCTGCGCCATTAGGCCCTAGTAAACCGAGGATTTCCCCAGGCTCGACTTTAAACGAAATGTCATTGACTGCAACCTTGGGGCCGTAGCGTTTGACGAGATTTTCTACTTCAATCATCTTACACACCTTCCAACGAAAGGGAGTCAAGCTCAGTATAATGCTAAACGGGGACGATACGCTGGTCAATGGGGAGCGCAAGACGTAAACGAACGATGACAAATTAGGGCAATATGTTAAACAATTTTTGAGCACCACAACAAAGTGACCTGTGGTTGAGCGGTGTGCCTGTGCTGGCAGATCATGCAGCGGCAGCCGCATTAGGGGCACAATACGCCGCACATGGCCCCACACCAGCACCCACAGATGACGACCCTTACGCCGGTGAAGATGCCGTACAGGGCGCGTTCCTCACCGGTATGACGGACGTTGTAGACGGCCTCGGTTGGATCAATGCGAATATTGAGACAACACTACTCATTGACCGCCGCTTAGGGCGCTTCTTCAGCTTGGCCTACACCAACCCGCAGACGCTGGCGCTTGGCCTGCCGGAAGATACCGCGCTTGTCAT
>DAOTTT010000231.1:0-4887 GCA_034437635.1 Anaerolineae bacterium
AGCACCAAAAAAACTAGGGTCGTCCAACCTGCCACACTCGTTTTATCACCTAAATAGAGCGTTATATAGTATAGCCCCAACGAAATACTTGTGACTGAAAGTATCAGGCCCATATAAACAACAATACGCATAGGTTGGATAGAGTACGTAAAAATATTGTCTAAAAACCCCTGAGCAAGCTTTGATAGCGTATAAGTTGAACGGCCTACAGCGCGTGGCATATGTCTAACAGGAACATTCTTAACATATTTTGTTGTTTTCAGAATCAGATGACCAATGCGCGGCTTATAGATATTGAACTTCAAGATATCCTGCCCGATTCGCTTACGCATAATTCTAAAGCTAGTCAGCTGTAGGTCCGCTGGCACATCAAAAATGTTGAATGTAATCAAGTGAATAATGCTCGTAAATAGATTACGAAATGGATTGTGTTTTTTTGAGATATAGGCCCCAATATAAACATCTGTATTGTCGTCGCTCAGTATAGCCTCAATGAGCTTTGGTATTTCGCCAGGGGGATGCTGTAAATCATCATCCATCGTAATGATAAAATCGCCTGTCGTATGGGCAATACCACATAACAGAGCCGCATGTTGCCCAAAATTTCGACTCAAATTAATGATTTGCAAGTGATCATGCAATTCGTGAAGCTCTTTAAGTACCTGCCAAGAATGGTCTGGAGAAGCATCATTCACAAATACGATTTCGTAATTATAGCCATGCTCTTGAAACATATCAGATAATTGTCGATGTAGATCGACTAGGGTTGGCTCACTGCGATATACAGGAATAACGACGCTAAATTTCATAGCATTTATTTTCATATTTGTGAGTAGCTTATGTAGGTTTCTGGCACATAAAGAATGTATTACCAGTCCAACGGTGATACAGCCAAGGTAAAGAATCGTCTACGTTTAACACAAACTCGTTAATCTTAGTCAGCCATAGGCTCTGATTCGTTTTCAACTTGCGTTCATCACTAGAACCGCTGAATAACAAAAGTTGTAAAGCCTTCAAAAGTGTGTGTTCATAAAGATGAAATAACGGAAACACACGATGGGCGGTCCTAATGACCTTAAACCCCTGTCGTTCCACTAACATTTGATAATCAGTTTCCGAACGTCTGATCCAGTTTGTACCCCTACGAGTTTGGCTAGCGGTTGCCTCAAAAAATAGAAAATACCCACCAACATTTAAATTTGTGTAGATGTCTGCTAACGACCTATCAATATCTTCATCAGAAATATGAGCTAGCACCGCAACCGTATATATCACATCAAATGACTTTTCAAACGGGATCATCTTATCTGGCATTTTCTCTAAACGCACCTGTTCACTACAGGTTTGTCGAGCACGTTCAATAAACCCCGAACTTATATCACATCCCCAAAACCGAAGGTCAAATTCAGTTGAAAACTGATTAAGATACCAGCCATCACCACAACCATAATCTAATACATGGGCTTTTCCCAGGTCACACTCTGCCAAAACATCAACAAAATGCTTTAAGAGCCATGCCCGCCTTCTATAATATAAAGGAATGGGGGTTATGGTGTAGAAAGACTCTCCCCGAAAAGTATAAAGGCCTTCGCTGCGTTCTTGCCAATAATTACTCACCACACCTCCTAAGTATATGGGTTAGGGATTTTTAGGTCTTGCCCATTTTTCCCATGAACAACCAGTAAAGCCGCTGCTCTAGCAATTTTGGATTGAATAATACTCTCATTAGGACCGCGCGTAAGGAAAGCACCCACTCGATCACTGGTGTTGCGCCACTCTCGGATTTTGTCATTTACTTTGCGGTAATAAATCCAATTTTCTATATCGCCTGTTGCAATCAATTCGTCTATACCACCTATGGACTTGAGATGACCAGCATGTGCGTAAACATAGCATAGCGAAAGGTGATCAGATGACCTCACTATTGTCAAATTCACATCTTCGTTCAATAGTAAATTTGTATAAGATTCTACAATGTCTAACCCGGTGACTTGCTTAATAAAATAAGGTTTAGAACCGCCAGCCACACGCGCACTCAATTCCACTACATAAGGCGCGTCACCACCTACAATCATCTGAATAAAAAGTGGCGTGTTGACTAAGCCAAAAGCATCAGCAACTCGCTGTACAACCTCCCTCACAGCAGACCGCGCCACGGCTGAAATCTGAGACGGATATGAATTACGAACACAAAGTGCCTCCTTACCAGGCTGCGTCGCATTATGAATATCCGTCGCCATAATGACATTCGCTTCACCATTCAACACCATAGCATCTACCGACAAAAGCGTGCCACAAATGAACTCTTCGACAATCACCTCATGAGAATGCGAAAAAGCAAAGGCAGCTTCAACCGCATCCGGTAAAGTTTGCAACGTATCTACCCGTTGCACACCTCGCGAACCGCTACTGTCTACAGGTTTTACGATTAACGGAAATGTCAAACCGCGTCCATCTGCTAAAACGGCGTCATCCTCCGTCACAGTGAAATAAGATGCCGTCGGGATCTTATTTTCTGACAGCACCTTTTTCATAAGCTTTTTGTTGGTAATCTTAGCCGCAGTTTCTTCTGAAATAGGAAAAGGTAGACCGAGTTTCTCCGAAATTCGCGCTGCAAATAACAATGGCTGGTCCGTTGAGATCGTTGTGACCAAATCGGCAGCTTCATCGCGCACAATCTTTTCGATCATCACTTCATCATAGGTACTTTCTTGATAATGATGGTCACAAAAAGGTTTTGCAGGCGGGTCCTCGTAATAATCAATCACGATAACCTCCCACTGACGACGCTTAAACGCCTTCACCAAGAGCGTTTGATCCGGACCACCACCCAAGACAACAACCTTCTGCATGGCCATCACAACCTTTCCAATAACTGCATTTTGTCCAATTGAACTGCGGCCACCTTTGCTCGTTCAAATGGAGAAATAATTTGTCCATTTTCATCAACCACCTGCACCCCACCATTAACAGATTTTGTTTTCCATTGAATCGCATGTCTGAACTCTTCTTGGTTATGCCACAGATAAGGCACTGGCATAAAACCCGCTGCAAAAATCTGATACAAATCTTTTGGTGAGTAAGAATCAGGGAAATAACGATCAATAATAGCTAACACATCACGCACTTGTTGATAAAGTTTATTCGTTCGCTCTAAAACCTCTTTGTTGTACCCCATATGTTCAACCTCACCGACCTGCCTTGCTTGCCTATAAGCACGAAGAGCCGCCTGCGTGATCTTCAAACTTTCTATAATTGTATTTGGGCCTGCTAAATGGGATGCCTCCGAATAACTCACCACATGGATAATATGCGGGCTATGGATATTGAACGGATCAATATCATCCATCATTGCCGTAACAGCAGCTAACTGTACACGCGCCTTATTTAAATCTGGCGAAAAGTAGTCTAACCCTGCGCGCGGCTGCAAAAAAACTTTGAAAGTGTCATCCTCCAGCAATCGAACAAGCCTCAGCAACGCCTTCGCCTTTGCTAAATCTTGCACACCCCACGTATTTTTCGGCGTATTTAGCATAACCTGTAATATCAAATAAGGCACACCCTGCTGTTTGGCTGTTTTAGCCGCCAGATAAGCCGACAATACATAACTTACATCATCCCCCCCCCGGAAAGCGAAATGATGCGGGATATTCGGCTCATACGGTTTATCTGTTTTTGCAATATAGCGTAGGGTTTCTAGGTGTTGTGTCAAATTCGTCAAAACACCATAAGGCCCGCGTCCATCTATCTGACAAAACCACCAAAATGACAGAGCATGCCATGCAATGTTTAAGGATTTTTCATGTATTTCAGCCAATTTCGGAATATCGCGCGTTCCAGCGTAGGTCCGCATCAACATTGGCAAGCCAATCTGTGCTAATTCATAGTATTCTTCCGCACTATTGATAGGGATTCCACCGCCGTTCGATTTATCGCCCCAGGCTTCACCAAAACTTGATTGAGTTAACTGAGATACACCCAACGAAACAACATCCAACAATTGACTGTCTCGCAACTGCATCAACCACTGCTTGAACATCTGTAAGGCAACCTTGCGCTCTGGATCATATGGCCCAACATGCACACGGGTTAAAGGGGGTAATTGATGAGCTATACAATGCCGTATACGTTTGACAACATGATCTGTTTTTGTTCCGTAGTCAGCATAAGAAGAACGATCCACAGGTTGTAGCTGATGATACTCGCCTTTTTCGATGAGTGCTTTCCCAAAGTCTAAACGCTGGTCATCGTAAACCGACCCTTCAACGATATTACGCGGGATGCGCATAGCAGCAACCCCAACCCGCTCAAGTGTTTCTAGCGGGCTTTCATCACCTCGAAACGTTGGAACATCTCGCCCAAAATCACGTTCAACACGCATACAAGCGCCCGGCAACCCCGCAAAATACACAGTACGAATAGGCCCCCCAACAAAAGCAAGCATTTGTCTATTATATAACTGGCGATATAACGCAAAGAAATGCCGATGCGCATCAGCCGGATCCAACCGATAACTAAACCCTAAACGTGTAATATGATTATCTTGAACCCAACCCTCAAAAATATCAAAATGGATCGACCGATCAATATTTTCCAGAGCAGCAGCAATCGCATTATTTGCAATAATCACTTTATAACCGCAAGACACCAACATTTCTCGCAGAGCATTTAAACCGAGCGTATGTGCATCTAACGATGTTTTAACCAGGCCGATGACATCATCGTTTTCAAGTCTTATTAATGGCATTATTGAAGTAGCCTCAATTACCCGATTAAACAAGTCGATGCGGTATGTGTCAAAAGCTTTGAGACAAATTCATGATGAAATTTACGGCAGATCAATCCAGACCCGACATCCAGAGGGCCAAATTGCTCAATTCAAGAATG
>DAOTTT010000232.1:0-12903 GCA_034437635.1 Anaerolineae bacterium
GTTCGCCCCTGGCATGGGCGGCGCAACTAAGGTGATGGACTCCGCACCGCTGAAGAAATCCCCGACCACGCCGAAGCCTTCACCCGGCCAGAAATTACAGATATTCTACGACAGGTCGAAGCCTTCTGGCACGCGCCCGTTACGGTTACGCGGCAAGGGTCGCCCGGCATCCGGGATTTCGTCATCGGGCACGCTCAAGCGCACATATCAACGATGCTAATCAACGCTTCCGTGATGTGTGCGCCATCCCTGCGGAAGAACGCTTAATCGGATCAGATGTCATCAACCCGGCGCTGGCCGCCATCAACACGGCGGAAAACAACCTGACGCTGGCGGAAATCCAACTGCCGGGGTTACAGCAACGCGACCCGTTGCTCGGCGGCAACAATTAACACACTGTAGGCAAACCGGGGTAATTCTTGTAAACTGTGTAAACTTGTAACTACTCAGGTAAAGCCTGTATCCCGCATCGGCTCAAAGCCGATGGCTACATTAAACGCTAGGAAGCCCGTAAACGGGCTAGTCAACGCGAAAGATCAATTTTATACAGCCTGTTTACGGGCTTTGCAGCTAGCCCCCGGTTTTGAACCGGGGCAGTAAGCAAATCAGAGCATACCTAAGTAGTTACGTGACCTATATCGTTTACATAAGCATCCTGTTATGCGAAGGTAATATGCAAGAATTTCCCGGTGATTTATCGGAACTAAACCCAGAAGATATTGTTGATCGTCACGTTATCGAACCGCCCACCATTACCAACGAAAACAGCATCGTGCGGCGGGTGGCCTTACAAATTTTGTACGAAATTGACAGCGCCAAGCACAAAATCGGCGCGGTCATCCAAGGGCAACTCCAATATAATCCCGTCTCGGCCAGCGGCGCAGCGTATCTCCGCGAGATCGTCAGCGGCGTGATGGAAACCAAGGATCAACTGGACGCGCTCATTAAAAAGTACGCACCAGAGTGGCCGGTTGACCAACTCGCCATTGTGGATCGTAACGTGCTGCGGCTTGCCATCTACGAACTCACCATGAGCGAAGATGTGCCGATCCGCGTTGTGATTGACGAGGCCGTTGAACTCGGCAAGTGGTTCGGTGCGGAAGGCAGCGCTCGCTTTATCAACGGCGTGCTTGGGGCGATTTCCCTGGGTAACAAAGCCATCGCCGACCAACTCGAACCGGAGGATTAAGCCGCGTGAATATCATGGGTATGGGCATACCAGAATTGCTGGTTATTTTGCTGATTGCGATGATCGTGGCAGGACCTAAGCGCCTGATGCAATGGGCGTATATCAGCGGGCGCTTTATGGGGCAGATGCGCGTCATGTGGGGGCAGATGATGAGCAGCATCCAGAGGGAATTCGACGATGCTGGCCTAGACATCAAAATGCCCAAGGACCCACTCAACCGCAGCCAGGTACAGCAGTTCACACGGGATGCCCTGCGCCCACTCAGCGACCCGATGCGCCAAGCGATGCACGACTATGAGCGCGAAGCCCGCGCCCTTGAAAAAGAAATCCGCGAAGCTGACAAACTCGACGTTGAAGAAGTTACCGACGACAGCGCGGAAATTAAAAAAGCCGCATCACCGCCCCCACCTGCCCAAAAGCCCAAGAGCTTTGGCACTTGGGGCGGCACGACGCTCGATGAGGAGTAAAACGCCATGCAGCGAGACGGCCACGACCTGCGCATGGGCTTCATGGAGCATTTGGAAGAACTGCGTGGGCGCTTGTTTAAGGGGTTCGGCGCGTTAATCGTCGGCACCATCATCGGCGCGATCATCACACCACCTGTATTAGAATATCTCCTTGAGCCATACCGCGCAATCAACGACGAAGAAGCACGGCGTTTGCTCGTCTTGGGGCCAACCGGCGCGATTGTCTCTTACTTTCGGGTCGCCTTGCTGTTGGGCGGCATCATCGGCGTGCCGGTCATCACCTATCAGATTATGATGTTCATCTTGCCCGGCCTGACGAAAAAAGAACGGCGCTACGTTATCAGTGCGCTCCCGGCTATCACTATTTTGTTTTTAATCGGCATCGCGTTTGCATGGTTTGTGCTTATGCCCCCGGCCATCGCCTTTTTAGAGAGCTTCCAGGATGACGTTTTCCAGGCGGAATGGGCAGCAAACGAATACCTGAGCTTCGTCACAGCACTTTTGTTTTGGATGGGTGTGAGCTTTGAAATGCCGTTGGTGATGTTCGTATTGTCGCTGTTGGGCGTTATCGGCCCCGGCGTTTTGATGCGTCAATGGCGCTTGGCCGTCGTTGCATCAGCGATTGCGGCGGCGTTCATCACCCCTACTGTAGACCCGGTCAATATGATGTTGGTGATGGGGCCGTTGTTGGCGCTCTATGCCATTAGCATTGTGTTGGTGGCGCTTGGCCGCCGCATGACACGCAGCAAAGACACTACAACACCACCCCGCTGATCTCATCGCGCAGTGAGAGCAAATTAACGTCCGCGTCAAAGTGCGCGTCCAGGGCGAAGAATACCCCGCGCCGCACATAATCATAGATGTAATGATCCGTTTGTGGCGTGGGGATCGTATCTAAGTCCGCATCAGGCAGCCAACGCAATTCGCCTTCATCACACGGCGGCGGGTCGAACGCGGGGACTTGTGCCGTGTACACATAATTAACCCAATTGTATTTGGCGGGGCTGGTCTCCGTCAGTATACCGGCGAGTTGCATCACCTTGAGCGTCAATCCGGCCTCTTCGTATGTCTCGCGGATGGCGGCATCATGCGCGGATTCGTGCGGGTCGATCTTACCGCCGATGGGCACGAACATACCCACATACGGCGGCTTCTTCCGCTTGAGCAACAGCAGGCCGCGCTCACTACGCAGGATGCAGAGCGTGGCCGGTTGCTTGATCCCGTAGGGTACTTTCATCGCAACACAGGGTTACGGCGTACAGCCACCGCTTGCTCGTAGGCGAAACCCGCCGCGATCACCTGCGGGTCGGTCAGCCAATCGCCCATGATGGTCATGCCGAGCGGCTCGCCCGTCGCCCGGTAACCTGCGGGGATGTTCAGCGCGGGGATGCCGGCCATCGCATGGATTGCGGCGGAATAATTCGACAGGTCAACGATCAAATCAAGCTGATGGGCGTTAAGCGTTGCGCGGAAGCTGCTCAAGGCTAAGGCGCGATTATGTGCGACACGATCCGCATAGAGGGCTTCCATCTCCGGGCTAATGTCAAATAGCAGCGCGGCCTCCATGATGGTCTGGTTGTAAGGGGCGCGGTTGGCTAAATCCTGCGCGTTGTAAGCGACGATCTCCGCTAAAGTGCTAAACTGCGGGTTGGCCGTCGCCTGCAAGTAAGCGTTGACCCCGCGATGATAGCCATAGAGCAACACGGGGAATATATCTGCGTCGTCATAATCTAAGGTCATCGCCGGGACATCAACGACGGTTGCACCGGCTTGCGCCAAGCCTGCGCGAACGGCATCCAAGATGGCGAACCCATCCGGGCGCGGTTCTTCTTCGCGGGTCACCACGCCGACGCGCTGACCGTTCAACGCTTCCGGGTTGAGCATCGTCACGAATTCGACATCGCGCAAAGCGGCGGTAAGCTGTGTGTGGGGGTCATTGGCATCGGCTGCGGCCAGCGCATCAAGCGTAATGGCGAGATCAAGCATGTTGCGCGTCATCGGCCCGGCGGTATCTTGCGCGTCGGCGATCGGGATAATGCGATCTTGGCTGATGAGGCCAAAGCTCGGCTTAAACGTGCAGACGCTGTTCTGCGATGCGGGATACACCAGCGACCCCGCCGTTTCCGAGCCGATTGTGACGGTAGCGAAGTGTTGCGCCGCCGCAACCGCACTCCCGGCGCTAGACCCCCCCACGTCAAAACGCCCGTAAGCGTTGCGCGTCTGCCCACCGAGGACGCTAAAGCCGTTGACGCTGGTAAACGTCATGAAGTTGGCCCACTCGCTGAGATTGGCCTTGCCTAGTATGATCGCCCCGGCATCCCGCAGACGCGCCGTGATGAACGCATCCCGGTCAGCGTAACTCTCACGCAGGGCGAACGCCCCTGCCGCCGTCGGCATCGCGTCCCCGGTGCTGATGTTGTCCTTGAGCAAAACGGGGATACCGTGCAGTGGGCCGCGCCATTGGCCGTCTGTGCGCTCGGCATCCAACGCCTGGGCGATGGTCAGCGCATCAGGGTTCAAGCGGATGACGCTGTTAAAGCCATCGACATCATATGCCTGGATGCGATGCAAATAGTAGAGCGTCAACGCCTCTGCGGTGAGTGTGCCGCGCTTTATGTCCGCCTGGATGTCGGTAATGGTGGCCTCCGCTAGCAGATCGTCCCAAGCGGCGATTTGTGCATCGGTCAGCGCATTGAGTGCGTCCGAAAATGGCGTAAAATCCAGCGTGCGTTTGCCCTCATATAGCGGCGTTTCGTATTGTAGTTTAGCTTGTTGGTCAGTCATTATGACTCCACCGCCTGCTGAAGCGTCTTCATACCACCAGCGATCCCATCTGTATGACGGAAGACGGCGCTCCCGGCAACGAGGATATTCGCCCCGGCTTGGGCGGCGCTCATGGCCGTTACTGCGTTGATGCCGCCATCGACTTCAATATCAATTTTGCGCTGTATACTGCCGCTCATGGCACGGATCTGCGCGACCTTGGACATCATCTCCGGGATGAAGGACTGCCCGCCAAAGCCGGGGTTTACCGTCATGACGATGACTTGATCGATATATTGCAGGGTCATCGCCAGGCTCTCCGCTGGCGTGTGCGGGTTGATGGCAACACCAGTCTTACAGCCCTGGTCACGGATGTGCATGATGGTGCGGTGTAAGTTCGCGTCCGCTTCAAAATGTACCGAGATCGTATCCGCCCCGGCCTGGGCAAATGCGGCGATGTGCTGCGCGGGTTCAACGATCATCAGATGGACATCAAGCGGGAGATCAGTCACGCGGCGCACGGCCTCCACCACCAGCGGCCCCATCGTGATATTCGGGACGAAACACCCGTCCATCACGTCAATGTGAATGCACGACGCACCCGCATCCGCCGCTGCTTGAACTTCGTCACCAAGTCGGGTGAAATCCGCCGCTAAAATCGACGGGGCAATTTGAATAGACATAGGGTTGTGTTCCTTGTGGGTTGCTAACAGCCTCCCGCATTATACGCTATACTCTCTGACAAAATCAAAAAGGACAGGACACAGCACATATGGACTATCGCAATTTGGGCAATACCGGGCTAAAAGTCTCGCGCATTTGCTTAGGCATGATGACCTATGGTGACCCCAATTGGCGCGATTGGATTTTGGACGAAGAAGCCGCCCGGCCATTCATCCAGCACGCCATAGAAGACGGCATCAACTTTTTTGACACCGCCGATATGTATTCACGCGGGGTCAGCGAGCAGATTACCGGAAAGTTACTCAAAGAATATGGCGGTGGGCGCGATGAATACGTCGTCGCCACCAAGGTTTACTTCGCTCATGGGGAAAAGCCCAACCAAGGCGGATTATCGCGCAAGCACATCATGGACGCTATCGACACATCACTACGCCACCTGGATTTAGAGTACGTTGATTTGTATCAAACCCACCGTTGGGATTACGACACCCCCATAGAAGAAACGATGGAAGCCCTGCACGATGTCGTGAAGTCCGGCAAGGCACGGTACATCGGCGCGAGCAGTATGCACGCCTGGCAATTCGCCAAAGCACAGCATGTCGCTAAGGTCAACGGGTGGACACCGTTTGTCTCCATGCAAAATCACTATAATCTCGTCTACCGGGAAGAAGAACGCGAGATGATCCCGCAGTGTGTAGATATGGGCGTTGGCATTATCCCCTGGAGTCCATTAGCGCGGGGGTTCTTGGCAGGTAACCGGGAGCGTAACCCTGACGAAAACCCGACCGAACGCGGGCGCACCGATGGCATGGATCGCGGCATGTATTATACCGATGCGGATTTTAACGTAGTCAACACATTAAAGACCGTCGCGCAGGAAATCGAGAAGAAACCCGCACAGGTCGCCCTCGCCTGGATGCTGCATAAAACCGGCATCACCAGCCCGATTATCGGCACAAGCAAAATGTATCAACTGGAAGAAGCCATTGACGCGGTGAATATCCGCCTGACGGACTCCCAAATCACATCACTGGAAGCGCCGTATCAACCCAAGCCCGTTTTAGGTCATCGTTAAGCGGGTTATTTGTCTATCGCTTTTTCCTCGGCTACGGAGTCTTCGTCTTCTTCATGACCGGCGCTTAACAACGTGAACAAAAAGCGGCCACCGGCACCATCGGCGTTACTCTCCGCCCAGATGCGCCCGCCGTGCGCTTCAACAATGTGGCGACAGATCGCCAAGCCCAGGCCGCTCCCCTCGCGCCCACTCCGGCTAGAATCGACCTGATAAAAACGCTCGAAGATACGATCGACGGCATCCGGCGGCACACCGGGGCCGTTATCCAACACGCTGATCATCACTTCGTCGCCGCCATTGGACGCGCTGATCGTCACCGCTTCATCTTTGGGCGACCATTTGATAGCGTTGTGAATGAGATTGACGAATACCCGCTGGATTAAGTCGCGGTCGCAGAGGACGCGCAGCTTCTCCGGGATGTGGCGCACAAGCTGGATTTTGGCGTTTTCGGCACGGTCGCCCATGCGCTCAAGCGCATCATCAACGACCTCGGTCAGCGAGTGGTCGATTAAGCGGACGATGGATTGCCCGGATTCGATCATAGACAGGTCGCTCATCTCCTGCACCAACCACAGCAGATTTTCCGTCTCTTTGGCGATCGCCCGCAGCGTGTAGATGCTGTCCTTGCGCTTGGGCTTGTCCTGATCGTGGAAAAGGCCGTCAATGTGCAGCCGAATGTTAGCGATGGGCGTGCGTAGTTCGTGGCCGATGTTAGCGACCATATCCCGGCGGGCGCGGTTGAGCCGCACTAAGGTTGTAATATCGTGGATAGCCAGCGCGATCATGTGCACGTCATCACGGCGATAGACCTTCGCCCGCACACGATAATTCGCGTCGTCGATGGTTAACTGTTCTTCAAATTCTTCTTCTTCATTGATAAGCGCATCATTGACCATCATAGATAGCTCTTGGACTTGTGTCACGTCAATGAGCTTGCGCCCCAAGTACGTCTCTGCCGGGAAGAGCTTCTCCCCACTGTCGTTAATGGCGATAATCTCACACTCCGGGTTCACCACAATCGCCGCGTCATAACTGACGTTGGCTAAGGTCAGCATGAGCGCCCGCTTACGGGAAAATTCCGCTTTGAGTGCCTCACGATCATCTTGATCGGAGAGTTGTTGTCGCAAAGTTTTAACCTGTTGCTCTAACTCCGCAATATGCCGCGCACTGCGCACAACCTGCACATTGTAATCGGTCTTCTGCTCACGAAGATGCAAGTGCAGCATCGTCGTATAGGAGACCAAACCCGCAAGTGCAATCAACAGCACAATAATAAAGATGGTAGCCATTAAATTTGATCGTTCCTGTTTGAACTAAACAGATCTATCCTACCATCTTTGCGATTGGGTTTCATGTGTAAACCAATGTTTCTTAACGGGTTGATAAACGAATCTTATATCCAATCGTTTTGATTGACCGTTTTTTCGTCGTCGGCGATGTTCCCGGTGTTGCGCGTGCCCGCTGGCTCGAACAACAAGACGCTCACTTCGTCCTCTGCATAGGGGCGATGCGCGGGTGCTTTTTCGGTCATAGCATCGGTCTCCAGTAGGATAAACGTGTTGTAATCGTGGCAAACGCAAACGCGCAAAATCATTATAATAAAATATAAAGCAATCATTGGTTTAGTTTTAGGGGAGATGCCATGCGCCATTTATTTTTGCTCTTTTGTATGTTGTTGACTGTACCGCTCATCGCATAAGAAGATGAAGCCACCGAAGAACCCGAAGAACCACCCATTTTTGAAGCACAAGTCGCCGTCGATAGCACATTCGCACGCGCTGCCCCCGCCCGCGAAGCCGACCCCACCGCGTCGGTCTTCCAGGGGGATAACCTGGTGATATTAGGGCGCAACGCGGACGGCACCTGGTTCGATGTGATGCGTCCCTTCCGCGAGACACGGTTGGGCTGGGTGCAAAAGGAGTTTTTGCTGTTCACGTTCGATAGCACACAACTGCCCATCACCAACTTTGAAACCGGCGTAACCGGCCCTGAGCCTATCTTCGATAGCGGCGTATCCGTAAAAGTGGTCATTGAGGCCGCCCTGCGTGATGCGCCATCCACCAGTGCGGAACGCATCGGCACAGTGGCGCTTAACGTAACCATCCCCGTGATTGAACGCAGCGGCGATAACCTGTTCCTCAAAGTAAATTACCTGGGCAATGTGGGGTGGATCGCGGAGTTTTTGACGCGCACCGGGGACGACATCACCACATTGCCTGTAGCGCCGGGGTTTGAGGCCTTGGTGTTGGATGTTGAAGTGATCCCGCCGGAAGTGCAGCTTGGGCAGATTGAACGCTTGCGGGCTTACTTGAGCGATAAAGAGGAAGTCGCACAAGCCACCGCCACCTTCTGGACGGCGCTTAATGATGGCTTTGTACGTCCATGTGCGCCCCATGCCCCTGGCGATTATGTCGATTACGCCATCAGCCAGCGTAATATTGTGGAACTGCCGGAGTTGCGATTTATTGGGCGCAGCGTGCGCATCATCACCCGTGACCTAAACACCAGCTTACAGACGCTCAACCGCTGCGGCATTTACACACAACAAGAAATCGCCAGCGCCTACGCGCAAGCCGTCAATGCCTCAAACTTGATGCGCTTTGTCAATCGTCGCTTAGATATTGCCGAACGCGCTATCATCCGAGCGAATGAATAGCGCTCTGGAAGACACACGAGAGCCATGCAAGGGCGCATCGCAATGCGCCCTGCCTGTGACGCTCCCCACCTACAGCACATCATCAATAGAGATTTGCTGCATGGGTGGTTGATCCACCTTGGCAGTAAGTTGACCGCACCCCGCGTCAATATCAATACCACGCCGCACGCGCACCGTCATGCTCACACCGTAGGAAGCCAAAATCGCCTGGAAGCGATCCGCCGCCGCTAAATCCGACGGGTTGCCGATGTAGCCTTCGGTGGGGTTCAAGGGGATGGCGTTAACGTGGCACAGCATCCCCTGGAGCAGTTTACCGAGGGCGTGCGCTTGGGCTTCGGTGTCCGTCTCGCCGTTGATGAGCGCCCACTCAAAGGTCACGCGCCGCCCGGTCTTGTCGATGTAGTAGCGGCAAGCGTCCATCAGGTCTTGGAGGTTCCAGCGACGGTTCACCGGGAGCAATGCCCCGCGTTCTTCGTCCGTCGCCGCGTGCAAGCTGATCGCCAAGCGCACTTGCAAGCCCTCATCCGCGAATTGGCGGATCTTGGGCACGATGCCAACGGTACTCACGGTGATATGCCGCGCCCCTATGCCAAGATCATCCATGAGGCGGCGGATCGCTTTAAGCGACTCATCATAGTTATGGAACGGCTCGCCCATGCCCATCAGCACAATATTACTGAGGCGTTCGCCTTCGGCTTCTAGCTCCGCGCCGAAGCGTATGGCCTGCTCCACGATCTCGGCGGCGGTGAGGTTGCGTGCAAAGCCCATTTGCCCCGTAGCACAGAACACGCAGCCCATCGCGCAACCAGCTTGCGTAGAGATGCACGCCGTCCGACGGTCGTCGTCGTAAGGCATCAGCACGGCTTCGATCAACTGACCATCCGGCAGTTGATACAAACGTTTGCGTGTACCGTCGTCGCTGGCCTGCTCCGTGCGCATGGTCAATGTGCCGAGTGTCGCTTCCGCTTGTAAGCGATCTCGCAGGCTTTGCGGGAGGTTGGTCATCGCGTCGAAGTCGGTCACGCGCTTATCGTACAGCCATTCATAGAGTTGCTTGGCGCGGAACTTCGGCTCGCCCCAGTCAGTGAGTAAGGCGGTTAGTTCAGCTAGAGACAGGGCATACAGGTTAATCATAGGTGTTCTTTCGTTCGGTTGTCATCACATAGCTGATTGTAAAGGCTTCGCAGTCATGGATCAATTCTTTACACACTTCATTTGAAATTCTGCCTATAATATATACACATACTTCAACACAAGGGGGCAACAAGCATGAATACAGGTCAATTTGTCGCGGGGACGCTCGTAGGCGCGTTAGCACGTTTATCGGAGCAAGCCATCAAAGACGCTTACGCCGCGCTCAAGGCATTGCTCAAGCGGCGCTTTGCCGACGATGAGGAAGTCACCAAAGCCATTGATCGCACCGAAGCCGATCCCAAAAAGTGGGGCGATACAATGCAACTTCACTTGGAAGAACGCGCCGACCAAATCGACGATGAGATCGTCAACGCGGCGCAAGCCCTGCATACCCTACTCAACCAGCAAGGCAGCACCAAGAATGTCAACGTGACGCAACAGGGCGACGGCAATATCGCCATTGGCGGCAACATGAGCGATAGCACCATTCGTTCAACGGTCAAAAAGGATGATTGACGCATGGACACGACAACGCAGCAAGGCGATGGAAATATCATCACCAGAGACATTATCAACAGCGAAGTGCAGGTTATGGTGGGCACACTCAACGAAGATCAACGCAACGATACCCGCGTGATTGCCGTCCTAGAGCAAATCCATGATTTTGAGCAAAAGCTCGTCAATACGCGCAAAGAGCACGAACAACGGCGGCTCCTATTAGCCATCAATACCGCCTTGGAGCAGTATGCTTTCGCACTCGTTATCGCCCTATGGATCATCGGCATGTTTGCTATGCTCAACCAACTCTTTTTTACCATCGTCACCGTGACGCTGCCTGTGGCGCTGGTGGTGTTTTCACTGTATCAATACTATAAATACATCCGACAGTCTGCACGGCGGCGCACGCTTATGAAACAGTACAAACGTATTATCCACAATAAGAAAGAAGAACTAAGTCACGTTGTACGACACATGCAGGAGGCGGTGTGATGCGTTATCCATTTCTCAACTTTTTGCGCTATGCACAACTCCTCTATGGGATGTCTATCGTATTGGGTGGTTTTTTTATCGCTATCAATGCCGCGTTTAACAACCCATTCACTGCGTTTAACGACAATTATCTGGAAGTCGTGCGCGACCGCACTTTGGGCTTTACAACCGGCTATATCGCCTTCGTGTTGCTCGCGTTGATCTCGTTAGCCGTTGGGGATTTTATCAAGCTATTTATCAACATCGAGGATCATCTACGCTCTATGCGCAATGACTCGCAATCGTTAGTGGCCGATGACACTATCCGCGAAGAGTTAGTGCGCTCGGAAATCTACTCGCCCTTGCCCCCACGTTGGTATGAGCGCGTCGGGGATGCCATTCTATCGCGCATCAACGCTGAAGTAGAGGTTGATGACGTACAGGACGATAGACAAGCAGAAGCCACACCACAACAGACGACTCAAGCGGAACCTGAGCCATCACAGCAGCGCACCCAACCCGTGAAAACTATCGACAACACCACTAACGATCAAAAAGCGGAAGCCGCGCAACATGCCTATAAGCAAGGTGTTAAAGCCTTTCGCCAAGGCATTGAAACCAACGTCGCTGACGACTTCAACCGCGCCCACGCCCTCTTTGAGCAGGCGTTGAGCATCGATCCCGATCATGCTAAAGCGCGGGAAGGATTGCGAGCGACACGTAAAAAACTGAGCACGCTATGATGACTGAAAAGAGAAACAATCCACTCGAAGATGAAATTTTCGACTATTGGACGACTAAAGATGGCAAAGTCTTTATTACCTGGTATGGCAAGACTGTGACAACATTGGCGAAAAAGAAAGCACAAAGGTTCCTGCGACAGATAGAAACTGCCGGGAGAATCGAAGCACAACATTTAATGGCACGGTATACTGGCAACTTTAAACGTGGTAATGAGCGTGATAACAAAGACGTTTAGGGTGCGGAGTCTAACATGATCTGGCTATAGGCCGCTGCCAATGGTCGATTGCCCCCCGCCGGGGTCGTGCTGGTCGCATGGATCAGCGTGATCTCGGTGAGGGGCTGCGTCAGCAAGGCCGCCTCTATAGGCACGGTGTAATCCTGCCAGATGCCGTTTAACGTGATGGTGTCAATTGCTGCGCCGTTGACCTGCACCGTGACCGTCTGCCCGTCTTGTAGCGGGGTCGCTTGCAGCGTCAGCATATGATCGACAGTAGGCAACTGCACGCGCACCGTCGCGGTTGCGTCCGTCCAGCGTGCCGCCACCCCGCCGATGTCCTCCGCACGATACCACCCCGCCCCAAAATATTTACCGTCTGTCGCTGTCTGGATGATGCCGCTATCCGGCAAGGCCAGCATCGCCGGGGTTATGCCATCCAGCGGCGCGAAGGCTTGCACGCGCACCGTCACATGCTGCGGGAAGGCGCGGCGGTCGCGCTCAACGGTGCGGTCATCTACCGGGATGTATGCACCCAAGGCATCAATCACCGCTGGGCTGACCTCATCACGATCCAAGACAATGATCGTGCTTGGCTCGGTGCGGTCGATGCGCTCCGCCCACGCTGCCGGGTCGAATTGCCCGGTGAACAGCAGCGGATACCCGGCAAGCTCCACCTGTGCGGCGCGGAACGATCCCTGCGCGATGATTAACGTCTCGCCGGGGGGATATGCTGCGCGGATGTGAGCAGCGGCTTGCTCCGGCGCGGCAGGCGTGGTGTGCAGCGCCGTGATGCCCGGCAGCGCCGCATAAAACGTGAGGATCAGCGCGGCGGCGGCGGGTAAACGCGCCCATTGCACCCGTAAGCGCAACCACCCCCACGCCGCGAGTATCACCAACGGGAAGATCACCGGCAGATAGAGGCGCGGACGCTCTAGCGACTCCAGCAAAAACAGCTTACCCGCACTAGCGACAAACCAGATCAGCACGAAACCGACCATAAAGCAC
>DAOTTT010000233.1:0-22957 GCA_034437635.1 Anaerolineae bacterium
TACCGAAGAGGCCATTCTAGTTCCACAAAACACCTCAGCGCAGAGGATGTATGACCTGCAACAAGTTGTTGATTATGCTATTGCACAAGGCTTAGTCCCGGAAGATGAAAGTGCAGAATTTACAAATAACTTCCAACTGGCGACAGATGGCGGCTTGCAGATAAGCAACCGCACGCTCGTTTTGCGGCCAGTTGCAGCAGGGAGCACGGTCTTCAGTAACTTCTATCTGCGCAGTAATAGTATTGTGACACTTAACTTTGAAAACGATGTCGCTACGATAATCACAGTGGACGAACAAGATTATATCTATGCCTCGTGTGCATTGACGCAGGAGAGTGAGGCATTCAACTGCTTTGTGCCATTTGATGCTGTTGTTCAGAATGATGTGGTGCCTCCATTGCTAATCGTAGAAAGTATCACTGCGTTCTTAGGTGAGCCTGGTAATGCAGATAATCTTATTCGCTATATTCCAATTGGTGATGAGATTGAACCATTAGGCAAGGCCGAGATTGATGGCGAAACATGGTACTACATCCCGTATCTTTTTAGAGGGGTAGAGAGAAGGGGGTGGGTCATCGGATCTGATGTGGCAGTCAATAACGAATCGCTCATACCTGTCATTGACCCGAAGAACCCGCCACAAGATTAGGCTTAAGCAAATACCCGCCGCGTGCGGGTATTTGTTTTCTAGTGACATTACCCATAGATAAATCAAGGGGCTTTACGGCGCACTGTGGTAAAAAACTATTTACACATGAGGCTTGTAAACGAGTTTTTATCACTTGTGACCTTGGTTTTACGGTATACTGCGTTCATAACGTAGTCTAACGTAAATGAGAGAAAACAATGGAAAACAATAACAATATTTTGTATGTTGCAGTTGGGGTAGTCGTTGGTTTGATCTTGGGCGTTGTTATTGTCACGCTGACGGCTAGCGGTGGCCTTTCAGAAGATCAAGTCCGCGATATTGTAGCCCAAGAAAATGCCGAACTTGAAACAGCATTGATGGCGGGTGTCAATGAAACAATTGCTGTGGCGATGATTAATGAGCAACCGGAAATTGTACGCCAACGCCGTGATCTGACTGAAGGCTCGTTCTTCTTGGTAACAATGGATCAAGCCGCAGAATGGATCGACAGTGCCGAAGGTGTGGAAATCCCCGAAGGCGTTACTGAGACGATTTTATCTGCGAATGAAATCGCAACATCCGAAGACCTTGAATTATATTTCTCCTCACAAGTGAACACCGTTGATGGCGTGTTGGCGAACGTCTACGATGTGTTACAGATAAACTTGGGCGAAGACGCAGAAGTTGAAGTGTGCCTGGGCTTGGATAGCGACCCGTACAGCCTGACTGGTCCGGCTATCTATTTGTACTTGCAAGTGCCGCAAGAAAGCGAAGAAGAATTGCCCAAAGAATGGGAACTGCTCGATAGTCCCCGCGAAGAAAGCATGTTGTGGTCTGCGGATTGCTATGATCCTGAAACCGCAGCCGAGTCCATTAGCGGCTAACATATGACAGTGTGGGGTAGTCGCATGGCCTATCCTACACAAATCAAACAATATTTTCAGAATTATTTTGTTTTAAGGTCACCTAACATGCGTTAGAATAGTAAATAGTGGCCTGATTGGGTCATAAATTGCATAAATCCTGACAGAAAAGGAATGAAAAACATGAAATTGACAGCTCGTATTATGCTCGTTTTGGCAATGCTCAGCCTTTCTGCTATCGGCGTGATGGCACAAGATGAAGAAGCTGAAGATGATATGATGAACGAACAGGCAGGGACATTTGTCTTTGTTGGTGATAGCGTTGAAATCTCTGAAGATACACTTATTTTGAGCGATGTAACGACATCTATTCCTTTCATCTATGAAGGTGCAGAGGGCACAGTGTTTGACCAGTTCGAGACAGTACCGCTTGCGGCATCTTTGTCAGAACTAACAGCTAATGGTGTTCTTCGTTTCAATACTGAAGAAGATAACTCTCTGACTCGCTATGAACTGGTTGTTGAAGTCACTTTTACTGGTTTTGACACAGAAACTGGTGAAGCCATATTCTCATTTGAATTAGTATCTGCAACGAGCACAATTTCTGTTGACGAAGGCGACATAACTGTACCTGAGACAGAAGAAATTGATAAACTTGACGATTTGTTTGATGTCTTTGATGGTGGCGCAACATTATACGTGAGCGGTGATGAAGAATTTTTTGAAGCACTTGATGCTGCTTATGCAGAATATTTGACGAGTAGCCGCCCAACTAGTACTAACCCAAGCTGCACACGCGGTTGCTAAATCAACTTGAAATGTTTGCTTGAATTATGCGGGAGTGTATTTTGCACTCCCGTATGCTTATCTTTAAGCGTGGAGAACCAATAATGCGAAAAATCTTATTTTTCCTGATTGCTGGTTTGGTTTTGGGTGCATCGTTTATCCCTGCAACAGCGCAGGAAGCATCCTTCCAGGCGACTTTTACGGGAACGATCAACAATTTAACGCCTTTCCGTGAATTTCCGTTCACGGTGGAGGAAGATAATAGCCTGATTGTCTTGGACATTATGCCAAGTGCAGCTAACCCCGGCAATCTGGATACTTATCTCTATTTAGTTGATGCTCAAGGCAATATTATCGATGAAAATGATGATCGTGAGCGCGGCGTTCTCAGCTCGCGTATTGAATTCCCACGCGCAGAAGCTGGACAGTATACAGCAATTGCAACCCGTTATGGCGTAGCGGATGGTCAGAGTACCGGGGATTTTGAACTCTTGATCGAAGTGATGCCACAACCGCAAGCAGCACTCATCCAGTTTGATGTTTCGCCAGAAGCGATTGCGTCTATGGGTTTCCCTCAAACGGAGATTCGCCCAGAGGCCGAGTGGACTGTACTTGCTTATTATGGTGGCGATAACAATCTTGAATATGGTCTACAGTTTGACTTTAACGAGTTCGAGCTAGCCGGTGGTAGTAGCGAAAATGTTCGCGTTTTGATGTTATTGGATCGCAGTCCTGAGCATTCACCGGATAATGGCGACTGGCGCACCATGCGTATTTTCGAGGTTGGTGCGGATGTCTCCGCTGATGAGACGCTTGTCTTCCCGCCGACGCTTGATACTGAACCCCTGGCTGATCTTGGCGTTGTTGATACAGGCAACGGTGAGGTATTGGCTCAGTATTTAGTCTGGGCAGTACGTCACTTTCCTGCACAAAATTATGCCGTGTCTCTAGCCAGTCATGGCGCAGCTTGGCAAGGCATTATTACTGATGATACCGTAGCCTTGGATAACCCGGCTATCGACTATAGCATTATTTCCGTACCGGAGTTAAGTGAAGCCTTCCGTCTAGCTACAGCAGAAGCCGGTGTAGAGCGTTTTAATGTCCTCATCAATGATGCGTGCTTGATGAGCAGTGTCGAGTATTTTGGTGGTGTATCACCTTACTTTGATCTTTCGCTGGCTTCACCGGAAATTGTCGTTGACCCGGCGCTTGATATGACCTTGTTTGTCAATCAATTAAAGGCGAATGCGGCGGATGTCAACCTTGTTGACTTATCATCTACATTGGTCGATAAGTACGTACAACAAGATATGCTGCTATCTGGTGATGCTGATGTCGAGTATTTCAACCATGCGGTGACAGACCTGAGCCAATTTGGTTCTGTAATTGTCGCTGTAGAAGAATTTGCGCGTGTCGTGAATGAGGATCCATTGCGCTACGCGAATACGCTTGGTGCCGCACGCGCCAATACATACACATATACGGGCTTTGCCGGTAGCACGACAAAGGTCGATCTCGGTAGTTTTATGCAATTAGTCATTGACAATGCAACAGATGGCAATTTGATTGAAGCGGCTATTGATGTCAATGAAGCGTTGACAAGCGCTATTCTTCATCGTCAGGGTGGGGCGAATGTTGGCGAAGAACTCGCTTACTACAACATCTATTTCCCGGCGAGTAGCTCACGCTTTTCTCGGCGTTATTTTGATGAAAGCCCGCTCCAACAATGGGGCTTGATGCTGCGGAATTACTATAACGCGGTGACCCCGCAGATCTGGACTGGTGGCAGCGATGACCTGACTTTCCATGCACCAGTGGCACCTAAGATCGAGATTGTTAACGTGTATCCTGGTCGAGAAAGGACAGTTAACACGCTAAATCCACTAACAATTGATTATGAATTGGTGGGGCGTAATATATCCTTTGCAGATGCGATATACGATCAGTTCCAGCCGAACGGTAGCTTAATTCGTTTGAGCTCAAATCGCATAACGACACCTATATTCAACGAAGATGGCACTGTTGATAGTGTTAATATGTGGGATAATGGTGTGAATACGAACTTGTCGATCAATTGGGATGTTGCGTTACCTGTTTTAACAGATGGGACCTCAGCCAATAATGAATTTTTGATCGACTCTGATAATGTCGCATTTTTGGATGGCCAGTTTCGTCAAACACCCGATGACACTTTCCAAGATGTGACTATTGTCTTCAGCAAGGCTATTAACCAATCGGATTTGGTTGGGCGTGTACAGCGTGTCATCAACCGGGCAAGTGGTAGTAATGCGCTCGCTGTGATTGATATCCCGATTGGGTCAGAGTTTGTTGCTTACCGTTCTATCGTGCAATCAGATGGTCGTGTTGTTGTCGAGCCTGGCAATACCTATATATGGCCTGTGGGTGGTTTAACCTATACCGATGAGCCTGCACCGAATGGTGAGTATAAGGTAGGTATTCTAGTTGAAGCATATGGTGGTACAACAGGCTTTACGTCGCGTACTGTCAATGTTGATAACAGCAACATTAACCCTGATCTGCGTGGGCAATCATTGCCGTTTTACGGTGTGACTCTGATTCGTCCAGCAGATTGGTCATTCTTTGGTGTTGATGCGGATGCCTTCCGCTCTGTGAGCAATGATGGTGAAAACAGCGTCGCACTATATATTGCCATTGAGGATAACTCTGAAGGCAATTTGGAAGCTGTTGTTGATGAGGTCTTCGGTTATTATTTCCCCGGTACGGAATGGGATCGTCAGTATACTGAGATC
This sequence comes from Anaerolineae bacterium, assembly GCA_034437635.1. Lineage (GTDB taxonomy): Bacteria > Chloroflexota > Anaerolineae > Aggregatilineales > Phototrophicaceae > J038. Next base: position 5,049 of record DAOTTT010000233.1, read on the forward strand.
GCAGCACCAGATGGCCGACCAGCTATTGAATTCACATTCATGCGTGAAGATGATGGCGAAATGATACAATCTAAGGCTATTGCTGTTTTCACGCCGGAAACAGGCTTTGGTTTAGTGATAACATCTGAAGGTACTCCAGATGATCCTGATATTGAGGTCTTCTATCAACAACTCAAGAATAACCTCACACTCTTTGACCCGACAGATGTGAATGCAAACTCAACATCACGCTGGTTTGATACCACCCTTGATGTTGAGGCTTTACAACCTTTCACGCCGGAAGTTGAATATTCCATGCTAGAAAGCTGGCAATCTAACCTGCAAGGTTTGTGGACGCGGTACACCGTCAATGGTGAGCCAAGCACAACGTTTATGGCTTTCTCTACCAGTCCTTTAACGGATGCGACCGCCGCTTTGGACAACGCCATTGCGTTGAACGTTCTGTCAAATATGCAAGGCTATGCTGCGGGTGCTGACCGTGTGCTGACGACCGATCATCACACCTGGACATCTCGTATTTATGACGTAACACGGGATGGGCAGGTCTATAAAGGCCGTATGTATGCAACAGTGGAAAATAACCAAACCTATCTGATCTGGATGGAAACACCAGAGACAATCGAGACGCAAAACCTATACACAACGCGCTTTGAGCCGATTGTCGATAGCTTCCAGATTGCATTGCCGGAAGAATCAGAATAGCTTTCGCTTCTAACAATGCAGACACCTATCTACGGGTGTCTGCATGTTTAATTGCCATGAGGTGTGATGCGCTGGCTGCTTAAAACATCCAATTATCTCTTCCAACAAATTATTCTGACATTAGCCGTGATCGGTACGGCTTTTGGCATTTATGTGCTGTACGAAACCCTTGCAAACCCTGGAGAAGCCACACCCGGCAACTTGGCTGATGCGTTTGGCGGCCAAGCCTCAAACATCGCTGTAAATGATGTCAGCTACTATGCAGAACAATATGCTTACCAAGCCAATCAGATGCGTTTAGCCGCAGGGTTGCCCTTGCTCACACCATCACCCGCATTGACACACGTTGCCCAACACTATGCAGACTATTATGCTGAAATTGATGACGTTCAAGTCATTGACTTTGTTGTATTGCAAGCGGATTTAAACAATTCAGGCTATACACTCGGCGGCATAATTTACCAGTTACCTGCTTATGTTCCACAAGCTAATCACTTGGGTTTGCCACAGCACATGATGGAATTGACGCAAGCGGATGTATTGGATGAACGTTTAGGTCATGTGGGTTTTGCCGTCGCCCCTGCATCTGATGACGATGGCTACTACATTAGCTTGCTTTTAGCACAACCCCTTTATTTGACAGCCCCTGGTGCATCATATGGTATTATCGGCGGCGAGTCGCAAGAAAGCCAACAAAGCGAAATTCTAGCATTACTCAATGCTGCGCGGGCAGAACGTGGCTTAAGCACCTTAAGCGCTAACGCCATCTTAGCAAATGCGGCCTATAATCACAGTTTGGATCAAGCCACATATAATACTATGACTCATACAGGGTCCGATGGATCGCGCCCGACTGACCGGGCAGAGCGGGCAGGGTATCGTGGGGATTTTATCGGCGAAAACGTGCTCGAACGCCCTAATCGGCACGCTTCCGCCGCTTTTGATCAATGGTGGAACAGTGGTAGCCATCGGCGTACCATGCTCCACCCGGATTTTACAGAAATTGGCATCGCTTATGCTATCGCAGCAGATGGGCAGCATTATTACACGATGCTTTTAGGTCGGCCTTAATCGCCAGCGACCAATGATAAACCAACCAATGTGCGCGGGATAAAACCTAACCAGTAAGTATGCTCTTCGGTGAATTCGCCTTCGGCATCCACTGCGTATACGGCATCATTTCCATTTGGCACAGGTACATTGAGGTAAGCCGCATAATCTTCAACACCCTTGAGGTAATACCCCAAAAAGGCCGTGGTAAAGTGTTGATTGATATTATTGATGCGGCGTTCATCCCATGCTGGTTCGGAATACCGCTCATAATCGGTGAAGTCCATTGCTGCGGCAGGTGGCGGGTTAACGGCGACATTGTGGAGTGCATTGTCATAAACAAGCAACCACCGTTCAGAGTTTACTGACCAGTCAAACAGACGTTGCACGCCGTCGAAGATGGCGACATCATCGTTCGTGCCCACAATCCAGAAGCTCGGCACGGTGATTTCAGCCAGCGCAGGTTCATCCCATAAAGCAGCACCACTCATGCCGATAAACCCAAGATCGCCACCCCAAGGAGCCATGACGATAATCGCCTTGATGCGCTCATCGCCGAGTTCTGCATAGGCATCTGTACCTAGCGTCACCAAGTCGTAATTTTCCCCTGGGCCGAAGTTCGCACCAACGCCATTATACCCTGCACCTACGGCGTTCAACGCGCCGTAACCGCCCATAGAGTAGCCAACAATAGCCGTGTTATCAGCATCCACCAGACCAGACAAAACGCTATCTTCTGCGGCGTTCATTTCCGCCATAGCTTCAAGCACAAAGAGTTGATCGAGCGAACGATTAAGTAGCGTACTCCCAAACGCGGCGGTATCTGCAAATGTCGAGTCGGTATGGTCAATTGCTACAACCACATAGCCCTTAGACGCTAAGTTTTCTGTGAGATAGGTCATCATATAGCGGGAGCCTGGGAAGCCATGCGATACGATCACCAAAGGATAGGGGCCATCCTCAGCATTGGGTGCAGCATCTCGCGCCGCACGACCGGCGAAGTCAAACGGGCGCACAGGCAAACTCGGGTCATCAGCACGGCCAAGGTTATCAGTATACGTTATCAATTCCGTTTCGCCTTCAGCCAATGTCGCTGGATACCATACTTCTACAGTCAAAGGACGATCATACACAGGGGATGGATCATCTTGTGTCGCGCTGAGTACATCAACGCGGCCTTCATCGACCAATTCCATTGTGCTCACACCGACAGCATATTCGCCTCGTGCTGCCAATTCTGGGGCATCCGGCAATGGATCGCCAAAAACCTCTTCATCTTGTGCAGAGACACTTATAGCTGCACCTAGCATTAGACTCAAAAGAATCAATCGTAAAAAAAATAGCATCATTAAAATCCTTTTTTGGAACAAATAGAGACATTATTGTAACAAGAATAGGTGTGCGAGCAAATTAATTGTTCGATGGTAATTACTCAGGTATGCTCTGATTTGCTTACTGCCCCGGTTTTGAACCGGGGACTAGCCCACTGCAAAGCCCGTAAACGGGCTGTATAAAATTGATCTTTCGCGCTGACTAGCCCGTTTACTGGCTTCCTAACGTTTAATGTAGCCATCGGCTTTGAGCCGATGCGGGATATAGGCTTTACCTGAGTAGTTACCAACATGAGCGAAAAAATACGCGAACAACTCCGACAACGGGATAAAGAACAGCTCATCGACATCATCTTGGATTTGCGCGGGCAAATTGTCGAGCTTAAAGCGATTATTCAGTCGCAGAATGAGCGCATTAAAACGCTGGAAGACCAACTTGCGAAGAACAGTCGCAACAGTGGAAAGCCTCCAAGTAGCGAGGGTCTGAATAAAAAACCCCGTAGTCTGTGCGAAAAAGGCAAATCGCAGACTTCCGCGTGTCCTTTGACAACAATCTCGCAGAATGCGACGTGCGTATGATGAAAATCAAGCAAAAAATATCAGGGACGTTCCGCATAAAGCGGAGCGCAGAGATATTCTGTGACATTCGCAGTTACATTTCAACAGCTCGCAAGCAGGGGCACAATGTCATCCAAGTGCTCTATAATGCACTTATGCAACGCCCTTTCATGCCCGCCTGAGTAGTTACAATAATTCAGCAATATCAGCAATGACATGAGCGCGTAAAACCGTGCTGTCTGTTAAACGCCAACACTGATGGACGATGATTCCCCAAAAGCGGATTTTGGAGGCTATCGTATGAAGACCACGCTATCTTGTAGCTATACTGACTGTGCAGTGCTATAGAAACAATGTGCGGAGATATGCTAAACTTGGGCAGATGTTGGCATGATGGTTTGATTGATGAGAATAGTATTGTATGCAGTGTTTTTTCTCGGCATTGTTGGGGGTGGGCTGCCTGTATCCAGCCAGGACGATGACCGTATTTTAGAAGCCCCTGACCGACAAATGACCACAGGCCCCAATGACACGGTTATTTTTAGCCCTGATGGTAACCGGGTAGCAATTGGTGGCCGTGATAATCTCATTCGTCTGTACAATGCGCAGACGAGCGAACTCCAAGCGATGCTTAGCGGACATACATCATGGGTTACTCATCTCGCTTTTCATCCGAGCGGTTCGCAGTTAATCAGTGCTGGGCGTGATAACACCGTGCGCGTATGGGATCTACAAACTTTTACACAGGTCTATGTTTTCCAGCACCACACCAGCACCGTAACCGGCGTTGATTACAGCGATAACGGCTTAATGTTAGCGTCTGCCAGCATGGACGGTACGCTTTGGGTAGGGGATGCAACAACAGGCAACACCTTAGCCCAGCTCACCAATTACAGCGGGGCTGTGTGGAGCGTGGCCTTCAGCCCGGATAGCCGCACGTTGGTTAGCGGAAGTGAAGACGGTACACTTTGGATATGGGGATTATACGATAGTAGTGTGACGACCATTGAGGGGGATGGCAGCGCCGTGACTGCCATTGACTTCGACCCGGTAGAGACTTCGCGCTTGGTCACTAGCGGCTGGGATGGCTCGGTGCGCTTGTGGGACATCGAAGCGGAGACACTGGTGCGCCGTTATACTGGGCATGCCGGGCCGGTTACGGGGGTAACGTTTAACGCTGATGGTGATGAGATTATCACCTCCGGTTTGGATGGCACCGTGCATATTTATGACGTTGAAACAGGATGGCAAAAGGCGGTATTGCGCGGTAATGGGATGCCCCTAGCTGATTTAGCGTTTAACCCCGTAACCCGCGAGATTGTCAGCGCGGGCTTAGATGGCGGGCTTGAGTTTTGGGCACGCGATGGGCGCATAGAGACATTCATCGTCTCGCGTCCTGTGCCCACTGAACCGCCTGCTATTGTCCAAGCGCCGACGATACCGCCAAGTGGCGGCAACGTCGATGATTTGAGTTTTATCCCAACGTCAGAATTCATACCGACGGCTGCGCCGTTACAGGTGCAACCCACTGTAGCGGATAGCTTAGTATTTGCGACGGGAACACCCGCACCGCCACAAGCCTCCCAGCCGACCGCGCCCCCGGCGGTAGCTGCTGCGCCCCCGGCCCCTACCGGGACATCGCTCTCATTACCGACGGTGAATATCTTTTCGCGCCTAACATCGTTCTCTATTGAGGGGAATACATGGGCGATTGACCCTTGGGAACCGGCTGTGGGGCACTTCCAGGGTACGGCGTGGGTACAACATAACGGAAATATTGTACTTGGCGGACACTCAGAATATCCTGATGGCAGTCGTGGCATTTTTAATGGCCTATATGGTGTCAATGTAGGCGACCCCATTTATCTCACAGTGGACGGTGAGCAGCGACGATATACAGTTGTGGAAATGAAAAGCGTCGATTACCGTGATATTAGCGTTGTGCGTCCAACATCAGATAATCGGTTGACCTTAATTACTTGTGACATTCCATCGTTTGACCCAGGTGAGAACATTTATTGGGAACGCTTGGTCGTCGTGGCTGTTCTTGGATAAGGGAGTAGGGCGGTCAAAGACGACCACCCCCACAAGATCAATGATTTATTCGTAGCGTAGGACGTTAAGCGGCTTCTCTCCAGAAGCGCCCCATGCCGTTGTGAGTGCCGCGAGAACAGCCACCCCTACACAGAGCATCATCAGTAGGAAGGCGACACCCCAAGGGATCACATCAAGCGGCAGGTCGATTGAACTGCTGACAGCCACCAGAGCGATAACGCCGGTGCCAACGCCGAGTAACCCCCCGATGAAACCAAGCAGGCTGTTTTCCAGTAGGAGCATCCCTAAAACACGCTCGCGCTGCAAGCCAACGGATTTCATCACCGCGATCTGTTGGCGGCGCTCCAATGTTGATAGTGCAACCGAGTTGGCGATCACCACGCCACCGACGATTAAGCCCAAGGTGGCGATCAACGATGGGAACGCCTGGAACTGACCTAGCAGCGTTTCAATCAAGCCGACGATAGCACGAATGTCGAAGACGAACACGCCAGGGATTTCGCGTAGATCATCGCGCAGATCGTTGACGGCATCTTCTGGCATTGTCGCGGTAATGTTGACTTGATCGGTGCTGAGTCCAGCGGCATCGACAGCGGCAAAGGACGTATAGATACCCGCTGTGAACGATGTATCCACGTTAAACACTTGCTGCTCTTGGATGCCGACAACCTCAAAATCTACAATTTCTCCACTGATGCGGAATACAATTGTATCGCCAACTTCCACCGCGCCCCCTTGTACGATTTCACCATCCGGGAAGATCAACGGGAGCTTGTCGCCTGTATCTGGCGCTTCTAGCAGGTTGACCCCATCAAGGATAACCGAGTCGCCCAGGGCTGATTCCGTATAGGCGTTGACCAAATCAAAGTTGAGCGGGTTAAACGGAACGGTGTTCATGCCGATGTAATCCAGAACGCCGTTGACGGTTTCGATGGTCGTACCATCCGCTTTTTCAATGCGGACAAACGGCGCATCAAAATTATAGTTGATGGTATAACGGGTGATGTCTTCGTTTTCTGCCAAGATCGGCTCAATGCGGGAGATTGCACCCGGCAGGGCAGGCTGAATAATGACCGGTTCGGCTTGGTCTTCTTGCAACAGACTATCGAACAAATTGGTGACGCTATCCGCAAATAAGGTAATTGTGGACAGGCTGAACACGGCAACGACAAGCGCCAACAACGTTAAAGCACCGCGTGAGCGTGTCGCTAAAATCTGGCGTTTGCTTAGCTTGAGATCCACAATGCCGAAGGATGGCACAAAGCGTCCGATAATCCAGATTAACAACCACAACATGACGAAGATTACACCAGCGGCGAAGAATGCGCCGACGACGGCAAACAGCGCCGTGCCGAAGTCGCTGCCCAAGATACCTTGGGCGATGACGGCTAACGCGACCATCATGCCGAATAGGGCAATCAACGAGATAAAGCGGCCAGCGCGTGGGATGACGGTTTCGCTTGGGCGTAACACGATCCCTGGGCGCACTTGCCCCGCTGAGAGCGTCGGGATGAAGCCAAAGACCGTTGTAACCAGCGTCCCGACAATCACGCCATTAATGACGGGTTGCAGGGCGAATTCAAAGGCTAAGGACTGCTGCAAAACGCTCTCTGGTACGCTGCGGATGAGGAAAACGGTAAACCAACCGAGCAACACACCACCGATGGAGCCTAGCACACCCATGATGAACGCTTGTGTGAGGAATAAAATCGTTACTTGTCGCCCTTGGACTCCGATCGTCTTGAGCACCGCGATTTCCAGCACGCGCCGCCGCACAACGACCTGCATCGTGTTAATGATGCCGATGCTGCCTAACAACAATGAGAGCAAGCCCATCACCGTGACCAGCGTATTTAGATTTTCTGAAATTACTTCGTTTTGCTCGCGGAGATCTTCCGTCGTCTGGAGTTCCAGGTATGGGAAGCGTTGTGCTAAAAAGCCTTGAACATCACTCAATAAGGTTTCATCTTGCAGGCGGAAGTAAAGCATACTTGGGCTGAGTTGTTGCTCGAAACTGGATAGGGCTTCCGGCGGGATGTAGTAGTAATTGCCATAGAAGCCAAAGAGGAAGCCGCTTTCTAAGTTACGAATTTCTGTCTGCGTCGGTACGGATCCAATGACTTCATATGTGGCACTGCTGCCATCAATATTGACGATGTCCCCTGCGCCAAGTTCGACGGTATCGCTGGAAAGTCCATCACGGCTGTTTTCGCTCAGGATGATCGGGAAGACATCCGGGTCTGTCTGCTCATAAGCGGCGAAGGCTTCCGACAAGGTACGCTCATCGGTGAGTTCAACTTCGTCGTAAAATGGGTAGACATCTGCGTCTACGACCAAGGCGACGTGATAGCTCTCATTTGTATCAAGTTCTGGCGCTCTGAGGTTCACACCATCGCCAAAGCCAAGGATGAAGGCCCCACCACCTTGCAGCACCATTTGATAGGTGACTTCAACCTGGGGTTCACCATTAATCGGCGGGAACTGTTCGGCGAGTTCTGTACGAATGGCTTTTAACCCGGCTTCGGTGAGAGTATCCGTCTCGAAGGATGCACCGAAGAAACCTTGTTCTTCAGAGGCAATATAGCCGGCTTCGCGGTCAGCGTCGATGATCTCTTGGCGGCGTTCGCGCTCTTCAGGCGGCAAAATGTTGATTTCATCATTACCAAAGGGTGCATCGCCGTCAGTAAATGGATTGATCTCCGCTTGGATGTCGCCCAGGTTTTGTTGCTGCAAGTTCCCGGTGAGTGTACTGTCAATCATCACAGCTAAGGTCTGTAAGCTGACGATAGCAGCGACCCCAGCGGCAATACACAATAGGGCGAAAAAGGTCCGCTGCCCGTTGACTTGCAGATCGTTCAAAGAATGTTTGAGATAGAATTGAAATTTCTCGATCATCGTGTGCCCTTAACTGGCGGAAACGGCAAAGTGTGTGCCGGTTGCTATGCGGAAGTCCTCATTGGAGATTTGACCGTCGATCAAGCTGATAACGCGATCACATTGTTCTGCAACGCCCATATCATGGGTGACCAAGATAACGGTTGTGCCGAATTGAGCTTGGACTTCGCGCAGTGCTTTCATCACAACTCCGCTGGACTCTGTATCGAGGTTGCCGGTTGGCTCATCGCCAATCAAAACAGTGGGGTTATTCGCCAGGGCGCGGGCAATAGCGACACGCTGCTGCTGCCCGCCGGAAAGCTGCGTTGGGCGATGCCCCAAGCGATCTTCAAGGCCAAATGTCGTCAAGAGTTCTTTAGCGCGTTTATTCGGGTTGAATTGCTTGTTGGCTGCAAACTGCACGGGTAATGCGACATTTTCGCGGGCTGTCAGAGTCGGGATGAGGTTAAATTGCTGGAATACAAATCCGATCTTCTCATTACGGATCCGGGTTAGCTTGCGTTCATTGAGGCGGGTAATGTCGATTCCGTCGAGTTCGACTGTGCCATTGGTCGGCGTATCCAGTCCGCCGATGATGCCCATTAGCGTTGATTTACCGCTACCGGACGGCCCAATGATGGCGATGAATTCACCGCGTTCAACCTCTAAGCTAACGCCACGCAACGCTTGGACTTTGACTTCGCCGGAGCGAAATTCTTTGGTTACATTGTTTGTGCGCAGCACAATATCACCTGTCATGTGGTGTTTCTCCTGATCGTTGTGTTGTAATCGTAAAACAGTATACGGTAAATGTCTTAAGGAGTTGCAGGGTCGGTTAGGGCAATAAACATAAAATGCGTAACTACTCAGCCTGAACATACCGCACCGCAGAAAAACTGATACAATACACAACATGAGCGGAAAAATACGCGAACAACTCCGACAACGGGATAAAGAACAGCTCATCGACATCATCTTGGATTTGCGCGGGCAAATTGTCGAGCTTAAAGCGATTATTCAGGCGCAGACTGAGCACATCAAAACGCTGGAAGACCAACTTGCGAGGAACAGTCGCAACAGCGGAAGGTTTCTCGTCTTAACAGCTTTTCAATCCTGAGACTTCAGAGAGGGGCTTTGCATCCGGTTCGAGCACAAGATAGGCGTTATTGCCTGAACCACGAACGCCAATATCAAATGACTCATCACCGATGAAGATATGCAGACGGAGTTGTTTACCATCAATTTTCTCAACAACTTCTTGACGGCTCAGACTCCATCCTAGACCACCTACACGCACAATGATGCCCTGTTGGTTCTTATTTGCACATGTCACCTGGTATCCAGTTGGCATAATCACACCTCAACCGATTGCTAATTGACGCACCATTTGAACAGCAGAAGCACATGCGTCTTGATGGCTCTTGCCCTTACAATCATATCGTGCCGGTGGGGATTGTTGATGGTCCCAAACCACCAGCCATCCCTGCGAAACGTAGGTAATACGTATCACTTGAGAATAGTGCCAGATGCCAAAAACAACATTCATTTTGCACACCTTGTCATGTAAGTTCATCAACGTCCAATCTGTGAACCTACCAGACTTCGTTCAGCGCGTTCGGCGTTGAGCCATGATCTTAATGCATCACTGGCAGAGATCATCGCCTCAATGCGGGTGCTTCCAAAGTGCTCTATGTTGGGAAATCGGTTGTCAATACGTAGTCTATCCACAACAATGTGCAGGTCACCTAGTTTTGCGGCAAAGGCGAGCATAAGTGAATCTACCGGTGAGACTTCTCGCGTGATAATCGAATAACTGTGGTCAATCAAGTTGCATTGCTTTCTACTTGAAATAAAATGCAGGGATGAACCCGTAAGCCCATCCCTGCATTGCAGATTAGATACGACTAGCGTGTGTTAGCTTGTCACGACTGTAACAGCGCTAGCCTGCATCCCCTTTTTACCCTGGGTGATCTCGAATTCAACCTTTGCGCCCTCGTCGAGCGAGCGATAGCCAGTACTTTGAATCTCCGAGTAGTGGACGAAAAGATCATCGCCACCTTCCTGAGAGATAAATCCAAAGCCCTTATCGCCGTTGAACCACTTCACTGTACCTTGAGTACGATTTGCCATTGTTGTTTCTCCTAAAAGAATTGGGTTTTGCTACGACCTGGTCACACAAAATCCAATTGGTTTTAGGATACTCTGTGCTGTTCGAGGTGTACTGAGAGAAATACAAATACAATCTGCTTTGACCAAGATTACCTTTGCAACAAACTCTTGTAGATTCTCTGATTAGGTTGATGGGTGCATAACCACTGCACCAATGTAGGCTGACACAATTGTCAATCTGTTTTCTACACTGCATCCTAAGGATAACACATTTCAAGCGAAAAGATAGGGTGACATCAACACTAGGGCAAGCGGTGCGTGCGCTATTCCATGAGGCGTAGTTTGCGTTACAATGAATCTGTGCGCACCATTCGGAAAGGATTTTTATGGCAGAAGTCATCGGTGGACATTATCAATTTGATCGTGCTACAGATGAAATTGGTGTTGTTGGCATGAGATCAGTCTTATGGGCTGTGGATACACAGACGGGTGATGTGGTGCATTTGATCGCTATGCATGAAGGGCGCTTGAGCGATGCGGGTGCATTGCTAGATGAGATGGTGCGCTTATTCCCTGACCCTAACTTTAGCACGCAGCTTATTTATGCGGTTTTGGGCGAAGACCTGGGCAGTGGCGCGGTGATTTACTCGGCTTTTGCAAACCTGTTTGTCGGTCAATATCAGCGTGTACTGGATGATACACAGACGCTATTCCAACTCATCCCAGAAATTAACCGCAGCATGCTAGAGAACATCGGCCAGAATTCACCGGGAGATGTCTACTTGGTTGACTTGGTGTTGGCGCGTGGGATTGCCATGTGCGCGACGGATGATTTAGAGGCTTCTCTGGCTGTCTTTGAGCTAGCAGCCAACCTCGACCCGGACTATGCCTTGATCTATGTGTTGGCCGGGGATGCGGCGTTCCGTGCGGGTTATCCTGACGAAGCGTTAGAAGCTCTTGACTACGCACGCGGTTTTTCTGACGAGTTAGACTCTTTTATTGATGCCGCAATAGAAAACGAAGACATTAATTGTGCGTCTTTCTTTGACAACTTTATCGATGGTTGGGAGGCACAATGATTGAAAGCCTGATATTTGATCTCGATGGCGTGATTACACATGCCTCTGCGGAATATCATTACCAATCGTGGCAGCGTCTCGCGGATGAAGAAGGCATCCCGTTTTCGCGTGAGCACAATGAGCAGTTACGGGGTGTGCCGCGTGATGTCAGCTTACAGCGTTTTTTGGCTGGCCGGACGATCAACTCGGCGCAAGCCCAAGATTACATGGCCCGCAAGCAAGCCTATTACCTGGAACAACTCGCCACCATGACCCCGGCGGATCGTCTGCCGGGGGTATCAAATTTGCTGGATGCTGCCAAAGCCGCCGGGCTTCCGATGGGGGTAGCATCTGCAAGCCGCAACGCACAGGCGGTCTTAGAAAAACTTTACCTACTGCACTACTTTATGATTGTAGGATCGGCGGCATATGTCGGCAATCCAAAGCCTGCGCCGGATTTGTTCTTGTGGGTGGCGGGGTATTTACGCACCCCGGTGACGAAGACGCTTATTTTTGAAGATGCGGCGGAAGGCGTAGCCGTTGCACGGCAAGCGGGCTTCTGGACAGTCGGCATTGGTGGCATCCAAAATGCGCATCTTAATGTGCATAACTTACAGGATGTGACCTTAAACAATGTTTTGCAGCAACTTAAATCGTTGGAAGTTGGTTAAGGGTCGCCTACCTTAACCATAGCTTAACCTATTCATATTGTTTCAGTAAATTCTGTCATGTAAATTTCACCACATCAAATATAAATTGGTAGTAACCAAACGGGGTAAGTCAGTGGCGACTCGTGATGTAACAGAGATAGGTGTTCCCCCAAGGACAAAAAGCTCGCCTAGGCGACTGCCGCTTATCAAACCTAGTACAATACGCGACAATATTACAGGGTATTTTTTCATCTCCCCGGCGCTTTTGCTGATTTTTATCTTCGGCATCTTACCGATTGGTTATGCCATTCACATGAGCTTGCACAAATGGCGCATCCAGCAGACGGATTATTACTGCGAAGTGCCGTATGAAGGCGAAACCGTCTACATTGCGGATGCCTTTACCAACACCTTCTCCTCATTGTTTGATGCTGTCACATACCGCGAAACGCCCAATCTGCTTGATACTGCGCGGCGCTGTTTAGTCGCTTATGAGGCCAATACATTCGGCAGTTGGAACGGCCTACTGGTGACATTTATCGGCTTCACATCCCTGTTTATCACCTATTTGCTCTGGGTGAACTTATTCAGCAAAAAATCTCGGAGAAAGCGCGACTTCATAGCATGGCAAGTCGCGTTGTTGACTCTGGCAGTAGCTGTTGTCATCGTGGCGCTCAACCAAGCCTATGACCCCTTGCTGACAATAACACTCGTCTTTGTGATTATTCTTGGTGGTTTTTGGTTTTGGAATACGAGCGACCGTGCCAAACCGGACGAGCCTTCGCCTTTGATGCGAAATGTAGTTATGGGCTTTACCGTCGCGCTCGGTGCAGGTTTGGCTGTTTGGGGGGTGCTCTCAATCGGCACATTGCTTTCTGGGGCGTTGCTCCTGCTCTCGGATTTTTCGATCAACACGCTAATAGTGCTGTACTTTGCCTTATTGTTGTTGTTCGGCGTTTATCTGTTGTTTGTGCAAGGTAACGAAGAACTCAAAAACAATGCGCTGACCCACTTTATTGAGCGTGTTTTCTTCTTATCTCTGCGGGTTATTGGCGTGACCTTACTCGCCAATATCACGGTTGCTGTGGGCTTGATGCTTGGTGGCTTGATCTTCGGCGGGGATATGACATGGAGTACGGCTACCATAACCATTATGGGCACACTCCTAACTATCGCTGTGTTGGGTATACCGTTTCAGATTTATGCTTTAGGCGATGAGTTTGAGTCGTTGCGATTGCGGGGGTATGTATTCCTATTGTTGCTCGTCCTTTTGGCGATGAGCTTATTTGGTATCTCTTTTGACGGGCAGACGATCTATGCCAAGCGCATTCTTGACACTGCCTTTTTGACCCTGGGCGAATACCTCGGGGGCATTGAACTATCTGCATTGGCGCTATTCTATCTCGGCTTTTTATTGCTGGTTTCGGCCTATCGCTTGTGGGTGGATGCCTTCAAGCCGGATTCGCGGCGTATCTTCGCCCGTTGGATGCTCTCATTGGCGATATTAGCGGTGAGCTTTGCTGTTATCTCCTACGGGTGGAACGAAATGTTCGGATCGTTATCACGGCGCGACCAAGACTTCCTCAGTGGTTTAGAGATTACGGTTTTCTACGCTTTTGGTAGCATTCCGTTCCAATTGGGCTTGGGCTTGTTGCTGGCTTATATCCTGTTCCAAAACATCCAGGGTAAAGAGTGGTTCCGCATTGTCTTCTTCTTGCCCTATGTGACACCGGCGGTTGCGGCGGCAGTGGTCTTCCAGCGGATCTTCACCGGGAGTGAAACCGCGTTGATGAATAGTTTCCTTGCGTCGATTGATGCCGATATTTACCGTTGGGTCAACGAACCGCGCCCATTTTTAAACGTGGTGTTCGGCCTTGATCTGGATGGCTTCATCGCCGGGCCAAGTATGGCGCTGGTCTCTGTAGTGATCTTGGGTGTCTGGACATATACTGGCTATAATGCGGTGATCTTCTTGGCCGGGCTAGGCGGTATCCCGAACGATCTTTATGAAGCGGCCAAAGTTGATGGTGCGAGCCAATGGCACTTATTCCGTTACATTACGATGCCTTTGCTCTCGCCGATTACATTTTATTTATCACTGCTTGGGTTTATCGGCGTGTTCCAGGCGTTCAATACTTTGTTCGTCATGCGCACACCATCCGCGCAGGGGTCATTAGATACAGCGGCGTTGGTGATTTACGATACATTCCAAAAAGAGACGCGCTACGGCGAAGCCGCAGCACAAGCGATTGTCCTGTTTATTGTAATTTTGATTTTGACACAGCTTCAACGGAACGTATTCGAGAAACGGGTTTTCTATGGCTAACGCACGCTTGCAACAAGCGCAAACTAACCGATTTAGAGCGACAAAAGCAGCCTATGCAGATCTGTTTACGATTGGGTGTGCGTTGGTGCTGGTTGGTACGTCGTTATGGCTGTACTTTGATGATAACGGCCTTGACTATAACTTGAACATTGTCTTGACGGCGTTTGCGGGTGCCGCTTTTGGGCTGATTGGCCTGTACAATCCATCTGTCAGTCGTTGGACTTCTTTAGGAGCGGCGTTTGTCGGCCTCAACGGGGTCTTCTACTATTTGACGATCTATGCGGATGCATGCACGTTTAGCGGCACGATGACGGCGATCTTCTGGATTTCCGCATTGGCAACGGGTGGGTTATTCGGCCAAGTCGTCATCGGGCGAGAGAATAAGGTCATCCAACGGGCGCAGACAAGCCGCCGCACAGGGAATAGCCGCGCACGTAAGTTGCGTGGCCGCGTAAGTACTGGCAGTGTCGTGTTATATACCACGATGATCTTTTTCTCTGTCATTGCCTTGGTGCCGTTTATGTGGATGATTTCGACATCGTTTATGACATTGGGCGAAACGATAAACCGAACCTGGGTGCCTGCACAAATGCAGGTCTGTAATTATTACGAAGCCTGGGAAACAGCGAACTTTAGCAGCTATTTTCGCAATAGTATTCTCATCGCCATTGCAACAATTAGCGGTTTGCTACTGGTGACGATTTTATCCGCTTATGCCTTCGCCCGGATTCAGTTTGTCGGGCGTAGCTTGATCTTCACCGCATTGTTGGCCACCTTGATGGTGCCGGAGATCGTGGTGATGATCCCGAATTATTTGACCGTCAGCGGCCAAATTTTGCCTATCCCGGTGACAACGGGGGAGACCCTGCAACTGACGACAACAGCGGAGGCTCCGTTTGTCGCCTTGCAGGGTGTTGATATTGGCACAGGCCGCGACTTTACTTGGATTGACACACTTGCCGCATTGAGCCTGCCGTTTATGGGTAGTGCCTTTGCGATATTCTTACTCCGTCAGTTCTTCATGCAAATTCCCAACGATTTATGGGAAGCCGCACGTATTGATGGGGCGGGGCATCTGCGCTTTTTGGTGCAGATCGTCGTGCCGATTAGCCGTGCTCCGATTTTGACGGTGACATTGCTGACATTTATCGCAAGTTGGAATTCGCTGTTGTGGCCCTTGTTGGTCACGCGGGACCCGGATATGTGGCGGCCTATCTCTTATGGCTTACAAGCCTTTAATGATGAAGCCGGGACAAGTACGCATCTAGCGACCGCTGGCGCGACGATAACGATTTTGCCGATGTTGGTGCTTTACTTCATGACGCAAAAGACGTTTACAGAAGGCATCGCCACCACCGGCTTGAAGGGGTAATATACCCCACTAAATGATGGTCTCAATCACGTTGATGAGACGTGTTTTTCGAGGGAGTTGTTTTGGCAACATTTGCACCTCAATAAAAACTAAAAATCCTATTCAAGGAGGAAAGTAGTAATATGAAGAAGATCACTATCGTCTTCACCCTAGTTATGGCTATCTTGGCTATGACCGTAGCACCGTCCTTCGCCCAAGATGAGGAACGGGACTATGACAGCATCAGCGAAGAAGAACTCGCTGGTACCACCGTTACCTTCTGGCACCAACACAGCGGCTTCCGCCAAACACAGTTGGATGCCATCATCGCTGTGTTCAATAACCCGGACATCAGCGAAGAAGAACTGCTGGAAACCATCGGTTACAGCGGCGAAGATGAAGCCGAACGCGCCCGTTTGGTGTCGCTTGCGGATAATCTCCGTGAAGTCGCCCGTGAGTACAACCCCTATGGCATCATTGTTGATGCTTCTAACCAAGGGGGTTATGGCGACATCTTTACCAAAGTGACCACTTCCCTGGCAGGTGGCGGTGGCGACCTGCCTTCACTGGTTGTCGCTTACCAGAACCAAGCCGCGACATATGAAGTCGTTGACGGCCTGATCGACATGAACCCATTGGTTGAAAGCGAAATCTGGGGTCTGTCTGAAGAAGAGCGTGAAGACTTCTTCGAAGGCTTCTACAATGCCGACGTGTTTCCGACATTTGGTGGCGACCGCCTGGGCTTCCCGCCGAACCGTTCTATGGAAGTGATGTACTACAACATCGATTGGCTCAACGAACTTAGCGAAGCCGGTGTCATCAGCTTTGAAGGTGCCCCGCAAACCCCTGAGCAATTCCGCGAAGCCGCTTGTGCTGCTGTGGAAAATCCCTTCAGCGGTGCGACGGGCGAAAATGCCTCGGTTGGCTACCAACTGAGCATGGACGCGAGCCGTTTCGCTAGCTGGACATTCGCCTTCGGTGGTGATGTCTTTGACTACGAAGCCGGTGAATACAGCTACGACAACGAAGCCGCAGTGGAAGCGATGACCTTCCTGCGTGGTTTGTTTGACAATGGTTGCGCTAGTGAAGTCTTCGAGCGCTTTGGTGACCAAGCCAACTTCGGTGCAGGTACAACCCTGTTCACCGTTGGCTCTAGTTCTGGTCTGCCGTTCTACCGCAGCGCGGTGGAAGATGGCGCAGGTCATGCCTGGAGCGTGGCTGCGATACCGCACATTACCGAAGACCCCGTGCAAAACATCTATGGCGCTTCCGTCAGCATCCCGGTGACCACGCCAGTTGAAGAACTCGCCACCTGGTTGTTCATCAAATACTACACCGATGTGACCGTCCAGGCGGAATGGGCAAGCTCCAGCAACTACTTCCCGGTGCGTGCGAGTGTAGCCGAAAATATGGAAACCTACTTCGCTGAGAACGAAGCCTACGCTATAGCCTTCGATCTGCTGCAATATGGCATCACCGAGCCGCCTGTGCCCGGTTACGATCCTGTCCGCGACGAAGTTGCAGTCATCATGAACGCGCTGGTTACCGGCACCGACGATCGCGACATTGAAGAAATTCTGGCAGAACTGAGTGAATTCGCTAACGAAGAACTCGAACTCGCCAGCCAAGGCATTGAATAAGCCCTAAGGCTTATCACCTCAAACTAAAAAACCGGGGCGCGACATGTGCCCCGGTTTTGTTTATTGGCTTAGTGCATCGTTCACAAGTTAAGGACCAGAAGCTGTTGTCAAGGACAAAAGTGCGTCCAATTTGCCAGAGGGCGGCTTTCGCTTGACGATGCCGAGCAACTTGGCATTCTCAACCAGGTAAGCGACAACGTCATCG